>JAFGIT010000152.1 GCA_016929465.1 Candidatus Coatesiibacteriota bacterium
TGATCGGGCTGGGCGGCGAGGTCGGCGTCGGCGGTCCGGACAGCGGGCGTCGTTCCGGCGCGTTCTCAGGCTACTACAAGGGCAAGCAGAAGCAGCTTTTGACCGAGCTGTCCGATGAACTGGGAATGCTCGAGGCGAACCTCGACCACCAGGGCGAAAGAACCAACCTCCTCCTCTCATATCTGGATGAACACAAGAAACTCCTGAGCTCGATACCCTCCATAACTCCTATCGACGGCGGCTGGCTTTCATCAGCATTCGGCTATAGACGAGATCCTTTCACACACAGACGCGCATTTCACAAAGGCGTCGATATGTCCGCTCCCAAGGCCACTCCAATCCATGCGACTGCCGATGGCGTTGTCTCACAGGTCAAATGGTGTTCGGACTGGGGATATGGGCTCGAGATCGATCATGGAAATGGCTTCACCACCTGGTACGCACACTGCTCCAAGATACTCGCCGAAAAGGGCGACGAGGTCGAAAGGGGCGATGTGGTCGCTCTCGTCGGCTCCACTGGACGCAGCACCGGACCGCACCTGCACTACGAAGTCAGGATTAACGGCAAAGCTCAGAATCCGGTCTATTACATGCTCGATAGAGACTGAGCCAAAGACCCTCAAAACCGGCTTTGACCGCAAGCGGTACGAGGATTTCCAATAAATGGATCGAGATGGGGATTAATGTATCCCGCGAACGCGGCGCATACGATATGTAGGGGCTGGCCTTGTGCCTTCCCAAAGATGTAGATGGGCGGGGACAAGCCACCGCCCCTACACGACGAAAAATCCGACTTATTGGACAGTCTCGGTACGGTGATAGGTGCATCCCCTGATCAAGGAATCTAAGCTCGGGAAACGAGTGCCCCTAAGAGCTCCGCTGAGTTGCTCTCTATCTGAAGGTGATATGCTTTGTAGCTGCGCAGCAACCGGAACAACTCCCTCCCAAGCCCTTTGCTGACACTCGCCCCTTTCAGCTGCTCGGCGCGCTTGCACAGGGACATTCTGGCAAAGGCAGCGGCTCCAGCGCTCAGCGAGAAGCAATCGGCTTCTGCTATGCCAGTTCTTTCGTTCTTTAGACACTCCGGACAGAGAATACCACCGGCGCCTATGGAGAACTGATAGTCGCCTTTCTCCGCCAAAGGAGCATTGCACCCAACGCAGCGAGTGAAGCTGGGCGAATATCCGAGCGCGGAAAGTATATTCAGCTCGACTGCGAAGGCGATAGACCTCGGATCGCGGCACTCGCTGAGGCAGCGGAGTGCAGGGCCGATAAGGTCATAGAGCTCCGGACATGGGCTCCTTTCGGGGATCGCCCGAATGAGGAGCTCCGCAATGTATGAGCCGCATACGAACCTCTGATATTCTTCAGAAAGCCGCGGAAACGCTTCGATGACTTCCAGCTCTTCTATCCTCAAAGCGGCAGAGTCGGGAATGCGCCTAACCAGCAGCCTGTCGAGAGAGAAGGTCATGAGAGGACCAACAGGATTGCCCGGATATTTCAGACGCCTCGCTATGAGATTGAGGCGCCCAATTGGCCGAGTAATAAACGCAATACGGGCGCTATAATCGCTTTCAAGGGTCGTTCGCAGAATGAAGCCATCTATCTTGAATGTGCACATAGCAGTCAGGTCTTAACTCCACCCCCAAAAGGGGTAGTCGCAGTCTTCTCTCGCGGACTCAGCACCCTGGGCATCGCCCCGAGACGAATGAACGAGGTAATCGAACGCCCACATTCGTCGGCGGACCAGCGAGCTTCCGCTAGTCATCGACGGAAATCTCGGAGTCGGCTCAGCTGCAATCCCCGCAATCAAAAAAGGGTCGCAGGAAAGCTCCAATCACATCTCAAGCGCCGTAGCAGAGGTCCTCTTCCTCTTCTCTGCTGATAATCCCCTTCTCGGAAAGAAGGTGAATAACCTCCGCCAGGACGAATCTAAGCTGCGAGGCCCGGGTCATCTTGTCTATCGGGACAGACTCGCCAGACGCCTCAGAGGGATCACAGCGCGAGCCGAATTCTTCGATAATCGATTCGAGCACAAAGATTATCTCGCCGTAAGTCACATTTCCGCCTCTCGACTCGGAGAACTCATCGATTGAGGAGATGACCGCATCCCGCAACCGGTTAAACTCCTTCTCACTGTCAAAGACATTCCTTGCCTCAACCATTGCTACTACCTCTTTATATGGTCTCTCATCGTCTGTAATTTGCGACAACGCGTTCAACCGCCTCAATCACAGTCAGAATATCATGATCGCTCATAGCCGGATACAGTGGCAGGCTGACGAGGCTCTCGCTGGCCTTCTCCGCATTCGGGAAATCGCCGCGCTTAAAGCCGTGCTTCTGGACGTAATACGGATGCAGATGAAGCGCTCTGAAGTGGACTGCCATGCCAATATTCTCCGCCTGCATGGCATTCAGGAATTGGTCCCTGCTGCACTTGAGCATATCCAGCTGAAGTAATACCGGATAGATGTGGTGCGCGTGCTGGATGTTGCTTCTTCTCGTGAGCGGCCTCAATTCAGGTATTTGCGTCAGCGATTCGTCGTACTTGTGCACGATAGCTCGCCGTCTCTCGGCAAAAGCGTTCAATTTCCCCAGCTGATGCAAGAGCATGGCTGCCTGGATATCCATCATGTTATATTTGAAGCCTGGGACCACGCATTCGTAATGGGCAAAGCCGCCCTTGTCATAGCGTTTCCAGGCATCTTTGGTTAGGCCATGCAGACGAAGCACAATCAACCGGTCCCTGAGCTCTTCGCTGTTGACGCATGCTGCCCCTCCTTCACCACATGTGATGTTCTTTGTCGCATAGAAACTGAAAGCGCCGATGTCGCCGAAGGTCCCACAATGTCGGCCATCGAGCGTGGATTCAATCGCGTGGGCGCAATCCTCCACCACGCGAATCCCATTATCACCTGCAATCTGCATTATTGCGGGCATATCGCATGGATGCCCCGCATAATGAACCGGCGTAATGGCCCTGGTCTTGGATGTTATCGCCCGCTCGAGCCCGGTGGGGTCCATGAGCAGAGTTTCTGGCTCGACATCAACGAAGACGGTCGTGGCTCGCTGATGCTCGATCACATTTGCTGTTGAAGGAAAGGTGATTGGTGTCGTGATTACCTCGTCGCCCTCCTCAACACCCATCACGACCAGGCCAAGATGAAGGCCTGCCGTGCAGGAATTTAGGCCAACCACACTCGGGGCGCCAAGATACTCCGCAAATCGCCTCTCGAATTCAGCAGTCTTGGGGCCCGTTGTGAGCCAGCCGGATTCAAAGGAGTCGGCTATCTCCTCGACCTCTTCCCTGCCAACACTCGATTTGTGAAAAAATAGGAAATCATCTCTGACTGGTTTTCCCCCATCAATCGCAAGCTTCGGAATCGTCAATTCGTCATAACCTCGTAAATCTCAATGCCCAATTAGATAGTCAACTAGCCCGAAAAACAGAACTCATAGGACGTACATCGCAATAACCAGCCGAGTTATTTATCGCCTCGTCGCAATCCGATATCACGTCTGAAATGCCTGCCATCAAAGCGGACCAGGTCCACTGCCTTGTAGCAGAGCTCAATTGCTTTCCGCTTATCGCTGCCCAACGCTGTGACGCCCAGGACGCGGCCGCCGGAGGTCAATATCTTGCCGCCAATGGACTTCGTCCCCGCGTGAAATAAAACCACATCATCGAGCTTCCCGCAGTCGTCCAGGCCCGATATCTCCAGTCCTTTTCGGTAGCTGCCCGGATATCCGTCCGACGCGAGTGTCACGCATACGCAGTGATTATTTTCCACTTCGAGCTCCATATCCGAAAGGGAGCCTTTTGCGGCAGCCATCAAAATGGGGACGATATCACCCTTCAGGCGTGGAAGAGTGGCCTGTGTCTCGGGATCACCGAATCTGCAATTGAACTCCAACACATAAGGGTCGCCGCCGAGAATCATCAGGCCAGCATACAAGGCGCCGCGATAGATTATCCCTTGCTCTTTGAGGCCTCGGATTGCCGGATACATGATCTCATCCATCACTCGGTCACGCATCGAGCGATGGAGCACTTCGGTCGGGGAGAACGCTCCCATCCCGCCCGTATTCGGCCCCTTATCTCCATCCAGAAGCTGCTTGTGGTCCTCCGAACCAGGCAATGGGAGCATGACTTCGCCGTCGGTTATCGCGACCATCGAGGCTTCCTGTCCCGGCAGGAATTCCTCCACGATTATCCTCTTGCCGGCTTCCCCGAATTCGCCCTGAAGGAGTGTTTTCTGAAGGGCCTCATCAACGTCTTCCCTGCTCCGGCATACGAATACACCCTTACCGGCCGCAAGTCCGTCCGCCTTGACAATGACCGGCAGTTCCTTACCGTCAATGTGGGACTTGGCCGCATCGAACACGTCAAATGCAGCGAACTTCGCGGTCCGTATGCCCGCGGCAGCCATCAGCATCTTCGAGAAGAGCTTGCTCGATTCGATCGCGGCTGCATCCTTGTTGGGACCGAATGCCGCGATTCCCTTTGCTTCCAGCGCGTTCACAAGTCCGATGGCAAGCGGAGCCTCAGGCCCAACGACAGCCAGGTCGATGCGATTGCTCTTGGCAATGTCAACCACCCGCTCGATATCCATGACATCTCCGGGGATGTTCTCCGCGATTGCCGCAGTCCCGGCGTTGCCAGGCATACAGAACAGGTCCCGAACGAGGGGGCTTTGCTTGATCTTCCAGGCCAGCGCGTGCTCTCGCCCTCCGCTTCCAACTACCATAACTCGCATATCGATGATTCCTCGTCAGCTAGATTATTCTGGCGCGCTCAATGCAGGAAGTGTCGCATCCCGGTGAAGACCATAGGTATCTTGAGCCTGTTACAGGCTTCTATGACTTCATCGTCCCGCTTCGACCCTCCGGGCTGGATTATAGCGGCTATGCCCGCTTTGTGCGCCTCTTCGATTGAGTCAGCGAATGGGAAGAAGGCATCGGAGGCGAGTACTGCGCCGTGGCTTTTCTCCCCTGCCTTCTCGGTTGCGATCTTGGCAGCGTCTATCCTGCTGGTCTGGCCCGCGCCAATGCCGGCGGTAACGCAATTCTTCGCAACGACGATCGCATTCGACTTGACATGTTTGCAGACTCTCCAGGCGAAGTAGAGGTCCTCCTCCAGGCGCTTGTCAGGCGCGATCTCCGTTACCACCCTCAAGTTGTTTTTGTCGAAAACCTCAGCGTCCGCGGTCTGAATCAAGAGCCCACCTGGAACAGTCGTGTGGACCAGATTGCACGAGGATTGCATGAAGCCCTCCGGAAATTCGAGAAAACGCCTGCTCTTCTTGGTCTGCAGGAACTCAATCACGCCATCCTCATAGCTTGGCGCGATCAATGCCTCAACGAAGGTCGTCGAGTGTATGTGCTCCGCCGTGGGCATATCGATGGGCCTGTTGCATGCAATAATGCAGCCGAATGCTGATACTGGATCGGCATCCAGAGCAAGCCTATACGCCTCATCCAGCCGGTCCGACATCGCGACACCGCATGGAGTCCGATGCTTGATGATCGCGGCGGCGGGCCTGTCAAACTCGGCAACGAGGTTCAGCGCGGCTGAGAGGTCCACGATATTGTTGTATGAGAGAGCCTTCCCCGCAAGCTTCTTCTCCCCGAGAAGCGCACCCTCTACCCCCTGTGCTGAGTACAGCGCCGCCTTCTGATGGGGATTCTCGCCATACCGAAGCTCCATGGCCTTCGATAGTGATATTGAGACCGAGGTCGGGAATGACTCGTCCGGGGAACAGGTCAGAAGCGAGAGGTAGGACGCGATTTTCGCATCGAATTGTGATGTAGCCTTGAAGAGTTCTATCGCCATTTCGGCCCTTGTCGAGAGCGTTATTGCCCCGTTATGCCCTTCGAGTTCATCCGCAATTCGCTGGTAATAGGCAGGGCCTGGCACAACCAGCACGTCCTTGAAGTTCTTGGCTGCGGACCTGCCCATGGTGGGGCCACCGATGTCGATCAGTTCTGTGGTCTCCTTCAGGTCCAGACATTCGTTTCTCGCCTTGTCAAACGGGTAAAAGTCCACGACGACCATGTCAATCGGTTCGGCATCGACGCTTGCTAGCTGCGAGACATGCTCGGAGACATCACGCCTCGCGAGGATTCCAGCGTGTATTTTAGGGTGTAACGTCTTGACCCGTCCATCCATGAGCCCGCCAAAGCCCGTTATATCCTCGACGAGTGTTACTTCGAGTCCAGCTTCTTTGAGCTTCGCCGCGGTTCCGCCGGTAGAAATCAGCTTGATGCCCAGACTTTTGAGCCTCCGGCCGAATTCAACGATCCCATCCTTGTTATAGACGCTAATGAGCGCAGTCTTTACTTCTCTCATGATTCTTCCTAACACCTATAGTCTTATATTATTGAAAATCATCTTCGATGATGGCGACCGCCACTGCATATTCTCTTTCATGGCTCAGAGATATCGCCACGCTACATCGGGAGTATGCTGAATCACTAACAGAGACTCTCAATTCAGGGACTCCCGATGGACTGATGGCCACTTCGAACGAGCTCAACGGCATCGAGTTCAATCCAATCGACGCAAACGCCTTAAAGACCGCTTCCTTTGCCGCGAAGCGCGCCGCAAGATGCGGATATGGATTCCCTCTCCCCATTGAATACTCTATCTCGCTCTTCGAAAAATAACGACTGAGGAATCGCTCACCATGACGCTCCACAATCTCTCTGATGCGCGAGATGTTGACCAAGTCCACGCCTATATGGCTCAACTCAACAACGCTCCATGTGCAAATGAGCGCAGCCTTACAAAAGCTCCGCATCCAAAAACTACAGCTTATGGTCAACAACTTACAAGTCTATCCCAGCCGAAGCAGTAAATTGCCAACCAAGGTGTTCGAGAAAAGAAGAGATAGACAGCCGAATTTGCAGGTTCCTGGAAAGCGATTCCGCCGGATATGGGTGACAATGTGCAGATAGCGCGGAGAACACGCCGTCAATCTACATAAATTATGACCCTCATTGCGTCTTTCGGCTGTTCTATAATTGAGGGTCTCGAATTCTCGGATAGGTTGATCCTCATGCCGGGCTGTGATAGATTCGGTTATGGTCGGGCATAGCTGCTTGTGTTTCTCTAACCTTTAAGAGGGAGATTAGCGATGGGAAAGATGCTGAAGCACTCGCTTCTTCTGGTCGCTCTGGTCTGTGTGGCTTGTACCGGTATAGCCAACGCAGAGTGGCTGAACTACTCCAATCCGATAGCGGCGAACGACTTCGGATTCGATGCAGATGGTCACGTTTGGATTCCCGCACTTGGAGCCGTTTGTGACCTAGATCCAGTCAGCGGCGACTTCGAGGTTTACACGAGTTCGTCGGGTCTGCCGTGTTCATGCGGGAACGGGCTGGCAATCGACGGTGATGGTGTAGTTTGGGTCGCGATGACAAAGGGCATTGGGGCGATTCACCCCAATGGCACAGTCGAGAGATTTTATGCCGAGAACTCGGCTCTCAATTCCGACTATGGCAAAGCAGTCGGGATTGGCCTGGACGGTCTTGTCTGGGTGGGAACCGACGAGGGCGTATATTCATACGATGGAACGTCCTGGACAGGGTATCTATTCATGGGCATTCCTTCAATGACAGTAAATAATGCAATTGAGGTCGCTCCGGATGGCAAGGTCTGGATAGGCACCGAGGGCGGCTTGCGGGTGTATGACGGCACAGATTGGGTGATTTACAGCGAGGCAGATAGCGGCTTTCCGCTTCATGTTCGGGACATAGCCTTCGCACCTGATGGCAAGACCTGGTTTGCGACTTATTCGGGTGTCGCCTCATTCGATGGTACAGACTGGGAACTATTCGATTTCAGTAACACTTCAGTCATTATGAATCCGTATATCGAGGCGGTTGCCGCGGCGGCTGATGGCACAATATATGCTGGTTTCCCGAACGGTGTCCTGATTTATGATGGGACAGATTGGGCACTTTGGGATACAGAGAATTCAGACATTCCATCCAACATCATTAACGCCCTTGATATCGCGCCGGATGGATCCCTTTGGATCGGTACACCGGCCGGTTCAGCGGCGCTCAAGACCGGCGCTTGGACAACCTATAGCCATTCGAAATACCCCGAACTGAATGGCCAGGTACAGTCTATCGCCGAGGATGGGAGTGGAGTTCTGTGGCTCGGATGCCTTGGCGGTGGCCTGGTTGCGAAAGATGGCGACACTCTGACAGCCTACAATTTGTCCAATAGCAGCATTCTTTCGAACATGGTCGAATCGATTGCGATCGCGACCGACGGCTCTTTGTGGCTTGGAACCGGAGACGGAATCAGTCACTTCGACGGAAGCGATTTCGTGAACTACTCGGTTGGATTGGGTAATTTCCCAGCAGCTGGGTCGGTTGTCGATATGAAGTTCGCACCTAACGGGACTCTTTGGGCGATCGTTCAGGATATGACCAGCCCGGCGTCGAATATCTGCTATTTCAGCGGCGGCCAGTGGCAGGTCCTGCAGCTCATGACTCTCGCCAGGTTCACCAGTCTCGCAATCAGCGATGACGGGGACATATACATCGGGACCGTGGACATGGGCATGTATATCTGGGATGGCGCGACCCTTACACAGAAGTCGCAGCTTGATGGTATGCCTGGCAATACGGTCACTTGCATGGTGAAGAGCTCAAGCGGAAGCATCTGGGTAGGTACGACCAACGGCCTCGGTGTCACGAATGGCACCACGTGGCAAGTCTATAACATGCAAAATTCGATGCTGACGACGAATGAAATCAGAGATGTGTTTCCTGCTGACAATGATACCGTCTGGGTCTCTACTGGCAACGGATTGATCTCAATCAACTCCGAGACTTCCGTCCGCTATTCATCCCAGTATGGTGGTCTTCTGGTTGACATCACGAGCTCGGTTTACAAGGCTTCGAATGGCAACATCGTGATTGGGGGGCTCGTCGGCCTCGCGGAATTGACCGTCGAGAGCTATCCGTCTCTTTCGAATGGTTCAGTCGGACCGGATTCCGGTCTCCCGACAACGCCTTTCACTTATAGGGTTGACTACAAGAATGCCGAGGCTCAGACAGCACCCGAAATAATTGTCTATATAGACTCCAGAACGGGTACCATGGGCTTGTCGGAGGGAGACATCAACGACGGAGGTTACATTTACGTCGATACGGTTGATGTCGGAATGCTGCACACATACTACTTCACGGCAACCGACGAGAACGGTGCTCGGACAAGATATCCCTACGATTTCATGCTCTCCGGACCGACCGTCTCCCAGGATCCGGTGGAGGTCATCATCGAGACCGACCAGGCGCTCTATGTCGATGGCGATCAAATGGTGGTCCGTCTGACGCTCAAGAACAGGCTAGATGAGCCACTCGAGGTTCTGCTCTATACAGCAGTCGAGATGCCTACGAGCCAGCTGCTTTTCTTCAGATATCCCGACCTCTTCACCCTGGACCTGGCCGGTCTCCATTTCACGCTGAATCCGCTGCAGGAGATAGACGGCTACACGATTCTCAATGTGACAGTGACCAAAGAGATTCTGAGCTTTGGTGAATATGCCTGGAAGGCGGCATGCGTCGATCCATCCGCGCCGGGGCTAGAGCTTCTGAGCAACATCTCAGTAAAGTCATGGCAATTTGCGGAAGATATGCAGCCCCCTGTTGAGTAATCTATCGGTTTACGGATAACAGAACCAAACCAAAACTGCTGGCCGGTTGCCCTCGGGCTTCCGGCCAGTATTTTTTTGCGGGGTAATAATGTCAAAACAGGAATCCCGAAATCCCAGGGAATGCCTCAGCCTTCGTATCCAGATCCCACTTGGGCGCACAAGTGGCAGACAATTAGCCAGAAAGCGTGCTCTATGACCAGTGGAATTTCGCTATGGCCACGCCAAGGTCGCGTCGGTCCGGTCCCAATCCGAGTTCGTGGTGATTGAACGTTCTGTCAACCGATAGCCTAAGCGAGACCTCAGACCTTCCCTCGGGCATTTTAAGGCTCACATCCCTCCAGCGGTCGCGTGTCACATCCAGGGTCTCGACCGTGCGACCATCGAGGATGATGCTAACCTTGACCGGCCTCTCATCAGCATCGGGATGCGCGCAGAACACGGAGAAATGAAGCACCCTTCCCTTGACGGTGAGCGCGACGCCGGCCTCACGCTGCGTCCACCAGAACGGGAACTCACCTCCCCAATCTTCTTTCTTGAATATCCCATACTCGAATTGCCAGCCTAGTTCGTCCCTTTCGTGCGCTATCGATAGCGAGCCCAGCGAATTCGCGGCAAAGACCACCAGGACTACCACCACGGCGACGGGCACGAGTCGCGAGACGATTCTGCCGCCTTGTGGACGGCTTTTTGGGCAGAGACTCAGGCTCGAGGCGACGACGAGACTGATCGAGACTGCAAGGAGGTAGTTGTATTCGAAAAACAGAATGTGCGCCCCGAACAGCATCGAGAGTAATGAGGCGAGGATCCCCAATGAGACGCAGCCTATGAGGCGATATTCCGCCTCTTGTCCTTCTTCGGGCCGCCTCAGGACAAGACAGAGACCGGTCCGAACGACGTAGATCGCATACATAAGGGCGAGCACCAGGCCCACCATACCGAGCTCAGATGCGACCTGCAGCGGCAGACTGCCGGCGGTGTCGATCATGAAGAGCTTGCCCTGGTTTCGAAAATAATAATTCGGAAGCTCGATTATATAAGCACCGAGGCCCACGCCCGTGATAGGGTAATCGGAACACATATCAAGTGCCTCGACCCACTGGTGGAGACGGTGCCTCAACAGGTGCTCCAGCGATTCTTCGCTCGGCTCCGATAGCAGCACCAGCGCATCTCCGAGCATGGGCACTTCCTCGAGCCGGTTCACGTGATGCAATAGGATCATCACCGCAAAAAGCACGAGCAATACAGACATTATCTTGAGAGAGCGTCTCGCTGAATCATCTCGTTCGCCTCGGGACGGGCGAGACCGCCGCAACCACACAAATAGAGAGATCAAGAATAGGATCGTCCCCAATACCCCCGCACGAGAGCGAGCCAGGAAAGTCACACCAATCGAGAGCAGCGCGCACGGGACCAGGAAGAGACGAGCCCGGTCGCTCGATACGAAGATCAGACCAATACAATAAGGGAGTATGAGCGTGGAGCATACACCGAGAGCATTGGAGTCTGTGTAGGTCCCAGTGATGAACCCAATCACGAGATACTCGTCCGCAAAGAGCTGCCAGAGCGCGAAGAGATTCGATATGAAGCCGGCAATCACAATCGACCACGCGATTCTAATCTGGATTCCGGTTCTCTGAGCCGAATCCTTGCTGGAGAATATTCCCGGAAGAACAAGCAGCAGTGCAATGCCCGATATGTAGGCCAGGCCGACAGTCATCGTGTTGTTTATCGCTTCATCGGAAAGCGTCCCCACGGCGTTGACGACCCAGTCGCGGAGCGGCTCTCCCGAAAATGGGTAGAAGTCCACATACTTCCACACCGTTATCAGGCCAGAGCAGGCAATTAGAGGCACGAGATTCTTGAGAGGGAGCGACCCCGCGTGGTCCGTATTCTGCTCGGAGGGAGTCCGGCGCTTGAGATATAGCCCACACATTAGGCCCAGGAAGCCGAACACGAGCATTGATATCCAGGGAGAGTCCCATATTCGCGGGACTATCCCAAGGAGGGGAATCAAGAAGGCAAAAATGATGGCAGCTCTGCGCGCGCTGAACAAGGCCACGCACAGCATCGCTGCGAAGAGGCATGAGACGGTTATCTGAATGCCGAGCGGCTCCGGGACCATCGCCCAGAAGAGGTATCCGAACGCGATCAGGCAGAGGAATGAGGCAACGTATCTCAAGCCATTATTCCCGAACACGCCCGCTTTGCATCGGGCGATTCTGGCGCAATCCCTTTGCCCCGAATATCATCGAGTGGGTTACCCGAGCTTGCCGAGGACTTCACTGAACGTATCAAATGCAGGCTTGCCCCAAAGCACGAACAGCACTTCAGTCAGCGAAGTATCCCGCTCCGCCAGGAATCGCTTCGCCGCACCCAGCATGATCTCCGCGCACTCACTCATCGAAAAGCCCCCGACGCCAGTCCCGATCGAAGGGAATGCTATGCTCTCAAGCCCTAGTTCATCTGCCCTGAGCATCGAATTATAGGTAGTGTTCCGTACCTTTTCGGCGTCGGTTCGAAGGTCTGGTCCCATACCAGCCGCATGAATTACGTATTTCGCCATCAGGCGGCCTGCTCCGGTCGCGACCGCCTCGCCCA
>JAFGIT010000153.1 GCA_016929465.1 Candidatus Coatesiibacteriota bacterium
ACCCTGGCCCATTTGACTGGCATGAATAGCTGCTGCGATAACAGGTCGAGAATGCTGCCCGCAATAACTCGCTGGCCATAGATGTGTTCTATCGTCATGACTTCGGGATTAGAGAATGTATGGGTCCCGAATTGATTCAGGAAATGACGGCTGCTCCATTCGAGCAGGTTAGTGTGTACTGGCACGCCGATATTTAGCAGCTTCGCCTCAATCGCCCCACGATTGAACGCGCAGTCGCAGGCAGCCACCACGGCTTTCTTATGACCCGACAGGACGAACTGTGTCGGGCTGTTCACATTTGCCAGGTATATCTCCCCGCTTTCAGCCGCTATTGAGCAGATGCCATTGATCTCGTCCCGGTTCAGCCCGATTATCGAGGCCATGTCGAATTCGCCCTGTGCGGCAATGCTGTCGAGGATCGAACAGGCCGCCCTGACCATCTTGAGCCCATTCGTAAATGAGACAGATTCAGCTGCGACTAGCGCAGCGAAAAAGCCAGTGCCGTGCTCCGTTATTGCTGAGATAGCCGGGCCAGTCTCTCGTATTATCTCATAGCAGGCAACACCCGATATATACGTTTGAAGCCAATGAATTGAGCGGCCGGACGCCAACTCATCGTGGGATTCAATATAGCGCAGACCTTCCAGGACTATTGGCCTGGCAATAGGATTCAGGGCTAGCTGGTCAAGAGTGTTCGATGGTGCCGTTGAAACAGCGCCAGGGAAGCAGACTGCAATATTCACTGCTATATTCTCTTCTCCATTATTGCCAGGGCTTTACGAACCTCAACCATTGCGCTCGAAAGACCAGTCGCTTCAGCTCTCTCAGGTAACCTGCGAGCTGACGTAGGCGATTGCTGCTATCTCGACATTCACTCCGAGCGGGAGAGCTGAGACCTCGATGGTCGCCCTTGCTGGTGGCTCCGATTCAAAGAACTCGGCATAGACCGCATTGATAGCCTTGAACTGGCCAAGGTCCGTGACGAATATGTCGCATTTGACAATGTCACTATAGGAAGCTCCGGCCTTCTCTAGTATAGCGCCTATGTTCTTCATTATTTGTCGCGTTTGTTCGACAATCGTCCCCTCGATCAGCTTTCCCGCTTTTGGATCGATCGCTACTTGACCCGAAACAAAAATGAAGCCGCCGGCGGATGTGGCCTGAGAATATGGTCCCAGGGCTGCAGGAGCTTCGCTTGTCGATATGATTTCTTTTGGCATGATATCCCTTTCGTTTTTTACTGTCTGACCACTTCGATCATCCCCTCGATATCATTCAGGCTGTCCATAGCCTTCTCGATCTGCTTGGATGAGTGGCAGAAAATGTTTATCTTGAATGCTATCGATGCGTCAGGAAGCTTGTCGCTTCTGATTTGCTGAATATCGATGTCAGCCGCGAGCAGGGCCTTCGTAATGCTCACAAGAATACCCTTCGCGTTTACTGATTTCAGCTTCAGCATCGCATCGAACGTTGAGTTCTTCGGAACGCTCCATCGAATGTTCCTGAGTATCCTTATGTTATCTGGAAGAAGCTGCTCAACCTGGCTGCACTCCAGCCGGTGAATCGAAACACCGCTTCCCCGCTTGATGTATCCGACGACCACATCTCCCGGCAGAGGATGGCAACATTTCGCGAGAATGACCTCTGAACTAGTCGTGTCGGATATGACCAGTCCTTTTTTGTAGGACATAATCCGTCCGAGAAGGTCCTCCTCGGGTGGCGTCTTCGATATCTGGAGCGACTGAACTTTCTCAAAGATGGTTTTCGGCAGCACCGCTTGTAGCGCCTGAATGAGTTTCATCTTGCCCGTGGAGAGCTTCTCATGTAATTCCGATACATCCGACAATCCGCTTCTATCCAAGAAGGGCGCGAGATTCGGTGATTTGTAGAATTCCTTGACGGGGACGCGGGCCATCCTGAGCTTCTCCTCCAGCACAGACCGACCGATCTCGGCCATAACGTGGCGCTCTTCGACTTTGAACCATCTCTGGATCGCGTGCCGAGCGAAGGGCGTCTTCGCGAAGTTCAACCATTCCTTCTTCGGATGCGCCTTTTTGTCAGTGATGATCTCCACGACATCACCAGTCTTCAGCTCGTAGTCTGGTGGCCTATTCACCCCCCCAACCTTGCCGCTTGAGAATTGATTTCCAACAGAGGTGTGAATGCTGTATGCAAAGTCGATGAGAGTGGCGCCGTGCTGGAAGCTCCTCATCTCACCCTTGGGCGTCATCACGTAGATATCTTCGGATTGAAGCATCGTCTTGATGCCATCCAGGAGCTGAGTCCCCTTATCCTTCTCAATGTAGCTGGTAATGAATTCCTCGACCCATTGGCTCACGTCGCTGTCCTTGTAGAGCTTTCGCAGCACCTTCCGGTCCGCCATCGCCTTGTAGCGCCAATGAGCGGCAATGCCTCTCTCCGCAACGAGGTGCATTCTCTCTGTCCGTATCTGGATCTCCATCTGATAGCCAGGGTCTATGAGCACTACTGTATGAAGAGACTGATACATATTCGACTTGGGGGTCGCGATGTAGTCCTTGAATGTGCCAGGGATCGGCAACCACAGGGAGTGAACCTCGCCAAGGACCCTGTAGCAGGCTCGCTCGGTCTTCGCAATGACCCTTATTCCAACTATGTCCATGACCTCGTCGATCGTGAGGCCTTGACGTACCATCTTGCGATAAATGCTGTAGTAGTGCTTGCTGCGAGATGTGATTGTGGCCGGTATGTCGGTCTTTGCAAGCTGCTTCTTCAAGGCTTTTTCGGCGGCGTGAAGCGCGGCAAGCCTCTGGTCCTTCGTCGCCTTGAGTTTCTCGGCCAATTTGAAGTAGATGTCAGGCAGCACGCATTTGAACGCGAGGTCCTCGAGCTCCGCCTGCACTTCACCCATGCCGAACCGATAGGCAAGGGGCGCATATAGATTGAGGGTCTCTTTCGCAGTTCGCCGCTGTTTCCATTCTGGCAAAGAGCCCAGCGTTCGCATGTTGTGGAGACGATCTGCGAGCTTAATTGGAACGACTCTCAGGTCCTTCCCCACGGCGACGAAGAACCGCTTCAGATTCTCCAGCGTGCGCTCTTCTCGCGATTCGAGCACGAGCCGATCGACCTTGGTCAGCCCCTCTACAATCTCGGTGACGTCTTTGCCGAATCTGCTATCGATCTCGTT
The DNA here is from genome assembly GCA_016929465.1 of Candidatus Coatesiibacteriota bacterium. Taxonomy (GTDB): domain Bacteria; phylum B130-G9; class B130-G9; order B130-G9; family B130-G9; genus JAFGIT01. The sequence goes on from JAFGIT010000153.1 coordinate 3,167, forward strand.
CCTGATCAGCTTCCTGGCCTCGATGGACCGCTCTCTGATCTTGGTCTCGTCCTGATCCGCAGCATCCACGCCAGCGTCGTCACCAACAACGTCCGAGGGGGATGCATCCTCCAGGACATCGTGAAGCAGTGCAGCAATGATAAGCTCCGGAGCGAGCTCCCACTCAGTCAGAATCTCCGCAACCGAGAGTGGGTGCTCTATGAAATGCTCGCCAGACGCACGCCTCTGCCCGCGGTGGTATTCTGCGGCAAATTCAAATGCGTTATCGACCGCATCGACCGCCGAAGCATCTGGATAGCGGGACAAAAGCGTGCGCTTAATCGCGCGCAGTCGCGCCTCATAGCCCGGTCCAGCCTTCCTCTTGTCCTCCGCGGATGTGTTGAGGACCAAAGCTTACTCCCTCGCTCTAAGAGTGCTCAGGGGCTGTTCGCTATGCGGCGGAACTCCCTGATGAAACGTGCTTTTTCTTGCTTCTGCCTATCGAGAGCCTCTCCCACTCATATAGTATGGGGCTCGCGACGAATATGGACGAATAGGTTCCCACGACGATGCCTATAATCAACGCTAGCGCGAAGTCTCTAATTACCTCACCACCCATAACGAAAAGGACGAACACCACGATGAAGGTAGTGAGTGATGTTAGTATCGTCCTCGCGAGTGTTTGGTTGATGCTCACGTCGAGCTGCTCGATTAATGGCAGGCTTCTCAGCGCTTTTGAGTTCTCCCTGATGCGGTCGAATACAACGATGGTGTCATTGAGTGAATACCCGACGATCGTGAGAAGGGCCGCAATGATGGTCAGAGAAATCTCTCTGTCGAAGATCGAGAATATCCCTAATGTGATGGCGACATCGTGAATCAGAGCGACGATTGCGGCTACCGCAAAGCGGAATCTGAAGCGGAGCGAAATATACACCAGTATTCCGAGGACCGCCCAGAAGATTGCCAGAACCGCCTTGCCCCGCAGGTCCTTTCCGACTTTCGGCCCAACCATCTCCTGTCGGGTGACAATGAACTTGCTTATGTAAGCGTTATTCTTGAAGTACTTCACGGCTTCGGGCGGCATACCGGAGATTGCACTCAACTCGTCCAGGCTCGCAAATTGACCTTCCGCCTTGTTTCTTGCCTCGACGATGGCGAGCCCGAGCGAATTAGCGGCTTCCGCATTATCTTTGAAGGCCTCCAGGGTCTTCAGATTGAGCGCAAGCTCCGCTGGCCCGGCCGCGTTGATGTCGAGCTTGCCACCGCCGGCCTCCGGATCGCCGACCGAGGCATGAATAGCGCTCAGTATCTGGTCTGCGACCCCTTTGCCAGGGGCCGAGGCGCTTTCCGCCTCCTTGACACGTATCAGGACCTCTTTCTCGGTACCAAATCGCTGAATAATCGCATCGCCGTAGTCAATGCTCTTCAGGATATCTCTCATAGATGAGACCTCGACCGGCTCGAGGAACTTCAGTTGGATCAACGTGCCACCCTCGAAGTCGATGCCATAATTCGGGCCACCTCTAATTATCAAGGACAAAAGGCCCGCGAGAATGACGATTGCGGAACAAATGAAAGCCGTCTTGCGACGTTCTATGAACTGGTAGTGTGTGTTTTTCAGAAAGTCCATGACTAACCTCTTATTGCAGAATATCTATATGCTTAGCTTCTTGACGTTGAACTTCTGGATCATTATCTCGAAGGCAAGTTTCGCCATGAATAGGGCCGTGAACATGCTGGCGATAATTCCAATTATCAGAGTAACTGCGAAGCCTCTTATAGGGCCGGTTCCGAATTGGAAAAGTACGACGGCCGCGATTAGCGTTGTGACGTTCGCATCGACGATGGTGAGCAGCGCACGCTTGAAGCCACCCTCGACAGCTGCCTTCGTAGTCTTGCCAGCCTTCAAGTCCTCTTTTATACGCTCGAATATCAGGACGTTTGCGTCAACAGCCATACCCAGCGTGAGAATGATACCCGCGATACCCGGTAATGTCAGAGCGGCCCCGGACAGTGCAAGGCATCCCATCAAGAGGACGAGATTCAGCATCAGCGCGACATCTGCGATGACGCCGGCAAATCGATAATAGAACAACATGAAAAGAATGACCAAGGCGCCGCCGACCAGCGCGGATATTGTCCCCTGGTTGATTGAGTCTTGCCCCAGGGAAGGGCCAACGGTCCTTTCCTCGAGATATCGGACGGTGGCAGGAAGGGCACCAGCTCTCAGGACAACTGACAAGTCCTCGGCGTCCTGGACGGTGAAGGATCCAGTAATCTGCCCCCGATCCGTTATTCGGCTTCTTATCACAGGCGCGGATTCGACGATATTGTCCAACACGATCGCGAGACGCTCATTCAAATGGCTTTCGGTGAATTTGCCAAATAGACGGCCGGCGGAGGTGGATAGCCGGAAGTCTACCGCTGGCATGTTGAATTCGTCATGCCCGATTCTCGCGTCCTCGAGGTCTGCGCCTGACACACGGACCTCCTTCTCCACCATGGCATACCTCTCAACAGGTGTTTTCGCCTGCCTGGGTGGAGTCATTTTGAGAATCTCGAACCCATCGGGGACCTTGCCTGCATTCTTGTCGAGTAAGGCCTCCTTGGTCGGGGCTTCATCTTTCATCAGGCGTAGCTGAAGCATCGCCGTTCTACCGATGATGTTCTTCGCTCTCTCAGGATCGACTACGCCGGGGAGCTGAACCAGAATACGATCCCCAGTCATGCCGACCCTCTGGATCGTCGGTTCTGCGACGCCCAATTCATCCACACGGTTACGGATTGTCTCCAGCGCCTGGCGAACGGCACTTTCCCTCAGACGAGTATCCTCCTCCGACGTAAAGACGAGCTTCAGCTCATATTTGTCCCCATCAAGCCTGGTAGAGGAAGTATTGAACCGGCTCTTTTCGTCGGAGAATTGTGCCAGGGCCAAATCTCTGGCGGATGCAGTTGGCAAAACAAAGCGTATCGACAGGTCGTCCGCCACACTCTCGGACTCTATTGGAATCTCCCGGTCGCGCAGGAAATCGCCTAGTCTCTGCCTCATCTCGGAGAGCTCACCCTTCAACGCGCTGCTCGTTTCCACCTCGAGAACGAGATGGATGCCGCCTTTCAGGTCAAGTCCAAGTATTACCTTTTCCTTCGGTGGAAAGGCGCACCAACCTACAAGCACGACCAATGCAATGGCAAAGATCGACTTAGCCAACAGATTCTTTTTCACCGACTACCCCTTCCTGGTCCTGTTCTTTCGGTCTTATTTGTCTCACTTTCAACGAGCGCAAGCGATTTATCGCCGCGCCTATTTCGAAGCTTCTCGGCTTGGCGTAATCTCCACGCACATAGGGCGATAGAATATCCAGGCCCTTCTCCGAGATATCTTGACAGATCTTCTTAATCAGTTCTGGAATCGTCATGCTGCTATCCAGATCCTTTAAATAGCTCATCACACCATAGTAAATGGCATCAGCAATTGCTCTTGTTTGGCAGCGGTCCACCAGCTGGTCCAGGGCCGAGAGGTCTATCTCGCTTTCCCCATATTGTATCTTTGATTTGCCCTTGACCTCCAGCTTAACCTCATGCTGACCGGAGTGAGCGCTCATCGAGCGCTTTATCGGACATCGGGAAATGAGCTCGCCGAATCTATCTCCTCCCTCAATCTGCCGCTTTGTCCTATAGTCTATAGCAATAGTCTGAGCCTTGACCGTCATGTCTTTGACGAGATAATTGTCCATTACAAGCACCGTATCCGCTACATCGAAGTAATCGCCAGAGCCGCCCATGACCAGTATGGTCGAGACGTCCAAGTCGGAATACATTTGCCGAATCTTGTCCACAAAAGGTGTGATTGGTTCCCTGTCCTTTGGGACGAGCTGCTGCATCCTGACATCTCTGATCATGAAGTTCGTCGCCGAAGTGTCCTCGTCGATGAGTATCAGCTCGGCCCCCATCTGCAGGGACTCCATGATGCTCGCGCTCTGCGAAGTGCTCCCGCTTGCGTTTTGAGTCGTAAATGCAGATGTGCTCTGCTCGAAGGGCAGATTGTCAATGAACGGACGTATGTCCACCTTCTCCACGTTGCGGCCCTGCTCGGACTTGATCTTGATTGCGCTCTCTGTGGTTACTACATACTCCCTTCCGTCGCCGGGCAAGTGATTGTAAATCCCCTTTTCGAGAGCAGAAAGAAGCGTCGATTTTCCATGGAAGCCGCCCCCAGCTATCAGGGTCACTCCCGGCGCAAGCGCCATCCCTCCAATTGTACCGCGATTCGGCGTCTTGATCTCTATGCGCAGGCTCTGTGGAGACTTGAACGGGATGACTATGCTTGCGCCGATTTCCCCTGGATTGACCACATTTAGCGTGCCAGCATCGACCATGATACCGGCCATCGGCCGGTCATCTACGCCGCTTCTGCGCGGCAATATGGAGCCATCTGCAACGAAGGCTATCAGCCCCAATTCCACAAGCTTCTGCCGCATGAATTCCTGGTCCTCGACTACTTCAATGTGCTTCGTCAGGGCATTCTTGTCGAGATTCTGGTATTTCAGCGATTGGCGGACAATATTGGGCAGAATCCCGAAGAGCATTGCATAGGCCTCGTTGCCCAATATTATTCGCCCATCGGCCGGCAGTCCGGCTACGAAGCGGGCCTCCACGTATTCGTCCGTGATGAACATCGAGCTCCTGTCCAGGACCTCTTGGCCACACGGGACAATCGAAAGCGCGCCACTTTTTCCGGAGCCACGGACCTTCTGACGCGATTCGTTACAACTGGAATAGAACTTTCGTGTGAGGTAGTCGCCCAGTGCTATACGGCGCACGGGAGATGAATAGAGCGCTTGCGGGAATCCCGCCACATCGCAGGGCACACGCACACGCAGCCGCGAAGGCCGCGCGAATGGATCGCTCTGTATCTTGTCGAATATCAGGACATAGTCCTCAAATTTGTATCGTCCGGCCAGGGTTTTATAAGATTTATAGCCCGACCTGTCGATGCTCTTGAGTACCGCCTTTAAGTCATCGCTGCTCTGCATAATCTCTTAACTCGTTCAAAAATGCTCCCAATTGGGCAATATCACCCACTGACTGCCGCCCTAAATTCTTTCCTATACTCGAAGTCAAGGAGGCCACTCATAAAATAGCGCAGTCGTATTGAACCAGTGCCCTCTGTTACCATAATGCGCTTCAAGATAAAAGCATGTTTAGAATCCTGCGTCGCTCCTCTTATCGTCGAACATGCGGCGGAATAGCCGGCCTGCTTGGCACATTCGACCACCCGAGCATCAAAAAGCCCATACGGATATGCAAATGTGACAACGTCGGAGCCGATGAGTCCTGACAGCACGGCTTTGGAGTCAAGCATTTGTCTATTCAACTCTGCAAAAGCGAGAGCAGTCAAGTCGGTGTGCTTGCAGCCGTGCGAACCTATCTCGAAGCCATCTCGAGAGAGAGCCAAAATCTCATCTTCTCCCATTATCTCGAATGATCTATTTTTCTTCTTCCGCCAATCACTGGACATCCCGATGTAATCAGTCGGAACGTAAAATGTCGCCGTGCAGCCGATGCTACTCAAAAGAGGATAAGCATATTCGAAATTATTCCTAGCTCCATCATCGAACGTGAAAACGAATTTGCGATTGAGTGAGGCAGTATCGCCGCCATCCAGACATTCGGCAAGCCGTTTAACGGAAATCGATTCAAAGCCGCGCTCCAGGAACCAATCTGCAATCTCGTGAAGCTTGGACTGACTGACAAAAAGCGCAGAGCGATGCGTCGAAGCGTCATCCGCCTCAACATGGTGGAACATGAAGACAGGTACTCGCGCCTGCATCGTCTCTAATCGCCCTTTCCGGTTCTCAATAATACGTCGTAAATGCTCTGCAGCCTCGAGACCGCAGTGTCGAGATCGAATCTTGCCTCTACGAGCCCTCGACCAGCGTTGCCCATGGTTTTTCTAACCATCTCACTTGCGCCGAGCTCGATCATCCTCTGCACCAGCGCGTCATTGTCTTTTAGAGGAACGACATAGCCCGTGTGGCCATTCCAGACTATCTCGGGCAGCGCACCAGCGTCAGAGGTGATGATGGGCTTACCCATGGCCATCGCCTCCACGACAACGCGCCCGAATCCCTCGGTTCTGCTCGGCATGACCAGGATGTCAATTGCCGCATAATATGGGATTGGGTCTTCTTGGTGGCCGGTCATGACAATCCGGTCCTGAAGCCCTCTCTCCGCAATCATCCGCAGGAGATCGTCCTTGAATGAACTGCCTTTGCCCTTAGCCTCACCAACAATCAACAGCCGTGCCCGTTCGCTAGTTTCTGCAACGCGAGAAAAAGCCGCGATCAATAGATCGAGCCCCTTCAAGTGGTCGATTCGACCCACTGCACCGAATACGATGGAGTCCAACTCAAAGCCGTAGCGATTTCGGACAGCGTCCCCCGAGATCGCGGGATCGAAGCGGCGCAGATCGACGCCGTTGGGCATGTAGAATACTCTGCCTTTCAGGGAGCCGAATTCCGTTAAGATGCTCTCGGCCGCCCTGGAGGTCGAGATGACAACGTCTGCTTTGTCCAGATAATACTTGCGAGCCTTCTCGGAATCGATCTCAGTCCTGACGTGCGCCACGACTGGTATCTTGAATGGTTTTATCGCCCATATAGCGTATGGCACGTCCCATAGGCTATTCGCGTGTAATAGCGACACGTCTCGGTTACGGATGAGACTCCGAAGCGCGCTTATGGCAAATGGGATTCGAGGGAAGCTCTTGCCCTTGCGGGCCATGGGCATCCTGATGAGCGCGGTTTCGACACCATTCGTGTTGCCATGCCATGCCGGCGGCTTGGAGCAGGCCACAACTGGCTCGAAGCGAGCGCGTTCGAGGCCATAGACTATATCTCTAAGGCTCTCCCAGGCCCCGCCAGGCCTTGTACTACCATGAACGTATAGTATTCTCTGCATTGAACTCAAAATCGATCCTATCCGAAGACTGCGACGGGCTCTTATCGCCCTGGCCGCAATGAGCGTCCGGTCGTAGGGGCAATATGCCCCAATATCCGACCCTATTTCGTGGCGTCGTTCTCGGGCTGGCCTACGACGGCGATTGCGGTCCGATCGATTTCGAGTTTGACCTTTTCCGCGACCTTCAAAGAGACTGTGTTTTCAGAGATGCTAGCGACGGTGCCGTGTATTCCGCCAGAGGTCGTTATCCTATCTCCGACCTTAAGGTCGCTCTGCATCCGTTTTATTTCTTTCTGGCGCCTCTGCTGGGGTCTAATTAGCAGGAAATAGAAGATGACGAGAATCGCGCCCATGAATAGCAGGGATGAATAGGGACTTCCAGCTTCGCCGCCGCCCTGGGCGGGCGCCATGGCGCTAGCGGGTGCCTCAAAGAAGGCCAGGAGTGAAATGACGGCCATATACTTCAGTAACGCCCTGGTTCGAATTCGTCCCGAGGGGCATGCAAAATCGCGTAACTTTAGCAAAATATTTCTCCTTATGATGTCTGTCTGGCCTCTAGATCGGCCAGGAATTCCTCAAATCGATCGCCTCTTATGGATTCCCGAATGCGGGACATCAGACGCGCATAATACCGGATATTATGTATACTATTCAACACGGGCGATAGAAGTTCTCCCGAAACGTAGAGATGACGCAGATATGAGCGGCTGAAATTTCTGCAGGTGTAGCAGTCACAGC
>JAFGIT010000154.1 GCA_016929465.1 Candidatus Coatesiibacteriota bacterium
GCAATTTCTGTCGGACTTTATCGAAAATCTCATCCGCGGTCGGATGTGTTTCTGATTTCTTGACGGCCTCCAGTATTGCGCAACGTTGGCATGTCATTCTGACACAATTTTCTTCAGACATAGTCTAACCACCAATAATAATAGTAATGAATACTATTATTATAACAGCCTAAAATGGGTTACGCCTCATCTCATATAAAGTAAGAACTGCCCATAAGAAGATGGCACGCAACCGAGCAAGAAACCTCGCTCAAATGCCTCGGCGAAATCGGGTCCAATCCCGACACCCCCTTCCTCATCAGGCCTTCTACAGGCTCCTCTGAACTCGTCTATTTAAGAACACAGACCGCTGACGGCTGACGGACAATCAGAGCCGCCGTCTCAGAGAGCGCGAATTCATAATCGCCCCCGGCAGGCCCTGTGAAGCCGGCCATCAGGTCCTGACCAAGGGCTATTGATGCAAACTGAGCACCAGTCGCCACAATGACCCCACCGGACTTGAGCGTGGAGCTCTTGATCAGTCCAGCCTTTATGATTGACTTGACGTGCTCCATCTCGGTCATGTTCCCCTGCTGATAGCGACGATAGAGTAGATTGTATAGATTGGGAGCGAGTGCAAGGGCGTAGGAGCCATGGAAACCGGCGTCGTCCAGCTTCGTCACAGCGGTGATGATGTCGTCAGCAGCCACGCCAACCGTTTCCCAGTTCTTCAGTTTGAGGGAAGCGCAGCCAGGCGTGTTCATAAGACCGGTGACACCTGCCTCTTTCGAACCGGTGAATACGATCTGGTCCTCGAGGTTGGCGCACGCAAGAGCTGCGGCTGCGACGTTCGAAATGTCGAATGGGACGCCGGTCTTATCGAAGGAGGCGATATCTCTGATGGGTATGGTGAATGGGATTCTTATCGTAAGCAGCTGATAGAACTGCGCGCCGCCGAGCTGAATGTCACCTTCTTTGCCTATTGCATTCTCCTTGCCAGGGAGGGCCTTTACGCCGAGCCCGTATGGGCCCTCGATATCGAGCAGCCGGCGCCCAGTCAGCAGCGACTTGGCTGTATTCACGACCGTCGCGTCAATGCGTTTCCAGACTTCATCTCCGAAGGGAGCATCGCCCCTGTGAAGGTAAGTATTCGCCATTATCTGAACTCCTTTATGCCTTATGCTTTGCTATTTATTTCCTGAGAGAACCTACGGTCGGGATGTCGTCTCCGTCATCTTCTGACTCCTTCGATGAATCCTTGCCATTCAGTTCCGCAGCCATCTCATTGACTTCCTCGGCTCCATCTGCAAGGAACTTTTCCTCATCTGGGGCGAGAATATTAATCAGACGCTGAAACTCACCTGCATGGACCCGCTCTTCATTGGCGATATCATGCAGGACTTCCTTTGCGAGCTTGTTATCCGTCACATCCGCGATAGACTCGTATAGATGAACCGCCTCTTGCTCCGCGGCAAGTGTCAACCTGATTGCTCTGAGGAGCTCCGAGTCGGTTAATTTCCGGCCTGGGACCACTCCGCTGAATGGATTTACGAATTCCGCCATAGCTGATTCTCCTTTTTTGGATTACTGTTCCTACTTGTGACAACAGTAACCACTATCATAAGTTAGCAGTCCTTCTTTATCAATCAAGAATATGAATCTGGCGCAAATGTTGTGTTAATATTTCCTTGACAAAATGGCCAAAGTGCGGCTCAGGTAGGGACTTTCACAGCAGGTAGGCCTCCATTCTATCGAAGGCCTTGTGTATCTCATCTTCGGAGACGCAGAACGAGAGCCTGAGATGTGATTCACCTGTTGGGCCAAAGGCGACACCAGGGGTGGTGGAGACTCGCCCTTCCATGAGCAGTTTCTTGCAGAATGTGCTCGAATCGGTCTTACCTCCCTCGATCACTATCTTCGGGAACATAAGATATGAGCCGCCCGGCTTGATGTATTCGAAGACGGAACTCATGCGATCGAGCCTCTCGCACATCAGGTTGCGCGTGGTTAGATAGTGCTCCCTGAAGTCATCGACGCAATCCTGACCTCCTCTCAGGGCTGCAAGCGCAGCATACTGTGAGACGACCGGGGCACATATCGCGAATGGTATGTGCGCTTTCATGATCTGAGGGACGAGGCTCTCTTCAGCATGAAGGTAGCCCACTCGATAGCCCGTCATCGCGTATGTCTTGGTGAATGTGAAACAGCTGATTGTGTTCTTTTTCATCTCAGGGATGGAGCCAATGCTGAAGTGCTTGTTCTCGTCGAAGACGAAGAACTCGTATGCTTCATCTGTGATCACCATGAGGTTGTTCTCGAGAGCTATCTTGGCCAATGCCCTCTGTGTCCTTTCATCGAAGACGGTCCCCGTCGGATTTGATGGGCTGCAGTAGAGAATCGCCTTGGTTCGGGGCGTCACTGCTTTCCTGGTTGCCTCGATATCCCAGCGGAAGCCGTCCTCTTCGATAAGAGGTATAAGAATGGGCTTGCCGCCTGCGATCACGACCTGACGGATGTGCGTTGAGTAGGTCGGTGTCGGCAAGATGACCTCGTCGCCCGGGTCGATTGTCGCCATGATCGCCGCCGAGAGGCCCTCGATAGCGCCGACCGTGATGATGATCTCTGATGGACTCGCCTCTATCGAGTTAAATTCCTTGAGCTTCTTTGCGATCTCCTGCTGCAGCGCAGGCAGCCCACCCGTTGGCGAATAGCCCGCGGTCAGCCCCTTCTCTATCGCCTCGATCGCCCCTTGCTTGATGTGCTCAGGTGTGTCTGATGTGGGCTTCGCCCACGACAGGAATGCAACGTCCTCGACCTGTTTGGACAGCCTAGTCATCTCGTGGATTGCGGACTTCCCGATTTTTCCGACGCGGTCTGATACGCGCCAATCACTGCTCATATTATCAATCTCCCTTCTCGTTGAAGCGCTCGACGCGTTGGGCCCCTGCTGCAGCTGAGGTTACGCACTGAATGAGAATCGAGCGCGATTAGAAGATGATAGTAGAGCTAAAGGACCTCGAAGACCACCTCGGGGGATCGAGCCAATCGGTGTATATGAACCTCTACTCACCTGTAACGCGATCTATCTCGAATTCAGACATCGATAGCGCCAAGGGGGCCTCATAGCCCATTTCGCGGTCTATCAGGGCGCTGAAGAACACATAATCGCCTGCCATCACATCGCTTGGAACAACGGCGATTAGCATTTCCTCCGGACCGAATTGATAGCCATTCTCCAGGAACAGATCGAGGACTACTGGATGGAGCCCGGAGACGTAATAGCCATATTGGCAAAGAGTCTCGATCTGCCCGTCCGGATATATCAGCCCGATGTAGGCATCCGCGGTCAATGCGGGGCCCGCATTGGAGCACTCGACAGTACCGATTACCAGGTCCCCGACTGCGGAATTCTCCTGGTTAAGGGAGGTTTTGAGCGATAGCCGCACAACTGGATAATGATAGCCCATGTCCAAGATTCCCGCGTCCAGGAAGCCATCGGCTTGGGTGGTCCTGTCCGAAAGACCGGCTTCTTCCGCGCTCATACTTCCCGCGTCCACACAAGGGCTCTCCATATTGAGATACCAGTCACCCAGAGGACCAGGGACGAACATCGGATTGCAGTGGATGTTGCCCTCGCCTTCGTCATCATCCTCGATGCAGCAGTAGTTTGCAGAGCAGCCCCAGAGATCGTCGCCATTGCCCCAGATTATGCAATCAGAGATTTCGACGTCCCCCCCTGCAGACAAAACGCCGCCAAATCCAGTAAAGGATTCATTAAATGCAATCGTGCAATTCTCCAGGAGGAGCTGTGAAGACCAGGCGAAAACCGCGCCGGCGTATTCCAGTGAGAGGTTCTCACTTAGCATATTATTGAACAGCCAAGCCTGCCCATCTAAGAGCCAGAAGCCGCCCCCTGTTTCCGCAAGATTCCCGGATACATTATTATTCAGGGCGGTCAGGGTGCATTCTCTTGAGAAAACGCCGCCTCCGGATTCTAGCGCGTAATTACCTGAAATGGTGTTGTCAGAGAGAAGCAATGAACCACCTTGGCATGCAATAGCGCCCCCTTCCCTATGAGAAATGTTGGCGCTGATTTCATTCTCCAGGACCACCGAAGAACCTCCCCTGCAGTATATCGCCCCACCATACCCGCCAATATTTCCCGAGATAGTGTTGGCTGAGATTACTGGAGAGCAAGCCCAGCAATATATTGCCCCTCCGGCTCCGGCGCTGTTGTCAGAAATTCTATTATCAGAGATGTTCAAGACGGCTTCTCCCCTGCAATGAATCCCACCGCCCGAACCTGCGCTATTCCCTGAAATCTCATTGGCCAAGACTGTTAGAGTCCCGCTGGGGCAATATATCCCCCCACCAGACTCTCGTGCGCTGTTGGCCACGATTATGTTATTCTGAATTATCAATGAAGCATTGCTGCAATAGATTCCGCCGCCGCAAATAGTTGCCCATGAATCTCCATCAGCATTTCCGCCCATTATTGTTAGGTCCGCTATTATGAGATCTACTATTCCGTCACAGTATATGACCTGATAGGTGTTTCTCTCCCCATCGAGAACGGTGGTCTCGGCGTCCTCACCTGCGAGCGAGATCCAGCTCTTCATATTCAGCGGAAACGACTCCCCGTTCGTAGATGCGGAATATGTGCCTGCCAGAACATTGATCGTCGCGGGCGTGGCCGATGCTAGAGCAAGAGCATGCGTTATTGTCTTCCAGGGGGCGCCCTCTGTGCCGTCATTGGAATCATTCCCCTGTTCAGCATCCACAAAGAAGATACGTCCATCCCCAGAGCTAACGACAAGGCTCTCGGTATCCGGCTCGGACCATGCGCCGTTATCATCTTGA
>JAFGIT010000155.1 GCA_016929465.1 Candidatus Coatesiibacteriota bacterium
GACCACAGGGTCAATCTGACGCTATACAAACTCGAGGGGATCCTCCAGGGTGATCTCGATGACATCATCGAAGCACTGTCAGATGACGAGGAGGCGAGACTGCTCGATGAGGTCTCCAAATCCACTCGAAAAGACCTGAGCTCAGGTCTGGAGACCGACGATTGAGAGTTCATCTCCAGTGCTTCCCCTGCTTTCTCAAGCAGGCGATGATCGCTGCGCAACAGATAAGCGCCGATCCAGCGCTAGTCAAGAGCTTCATCGACCTGTCACTCGAGCCGATTCGGGAAGCTTCGCTCGGGGATACGCCGGCGCACATCGCGACCGAGATATACCGCCGGATAAGGGCGAAGCTGAATGGAACGGACCCGTTCAGGCGCATCAAGGACCGCTGCACCGCCATCGCACTCGAGAGCCGAGATGACTTATTCCACTCGGTGAGAACGGCGGCGAATCCGCTCGAGGCAGCGATTCGTGCATCGGTGGCGGGGAATGTCATAGACTTTGGAATCTATTCGGACATAAATATTGGTCCGATAATCGACAATGTCCTGCACGGAGAGTTCGGAATTCTATCCCTCTCTGAGCTCACAGAGGACCTCGAGAGCGCCCGCAGCGTGCTATTCCTCGCGGACAACGCCGGCGAACTGGTCTTCGATGCACCTCTGATCGAGCACTTGATGCAGTTTGGAGGCGTGACGGTCGTGGTCAAGAGCGTGCCGGTAATCAACGACGCGACAATCGAGGATGCGAGGGCATCGAGAATTCCTGATGGAGTGAAATATATCGAGAACGGGAGCGATTGCGTAGGGACCATTCTCGAGACTTGCTCAGAAGAGTTTATGGATGCCTTTAATGAAGCGGACCTTATAGTCAGCAAAGGCCAGGCCAACTTCGAGACGCTCGACGAAGTGGACGGCGCGAATATATATTTCCTTTTCAAGGCGAAATGCGAGGTGACCGCCGGCATAGTTGGCGTGAAGAAGGACTCGCTCTGCGCGATTTCGAATCGCTCCATAAGGCGCACTCGGTCGGGCTGTTTCTGAGACGACGATGCCCGGCTGCTCGACTTGAGAGGTCGAGTCAAATTGTGTTACCACTTGCTCATTAAATGATAACTACGAGGTCTTTGAATAGATGAGGATATTTGGATTTGGCTCTAAGAAGTCCAAGGAAGCCGAGAAACCTGTCGCGCCGGTTCCCCCGGTAGAGAAGGGCGACGGCGATAAGGCGCCAGATGAACAAACACCCCCCGAGGCTCCCGCTGCCGCGAGCGAGGCGAAGGAAGAGGGTCAATCTCTGCTGTCACCGGAGAGGGTTCGTGGGCGCTGGGCTAAAGGGCTCCTCAAGACCCGCGAGATGCTTTCGGCAAGCATCGGCAGGATTTTCCTCGGCGCGAAGAAAATGTCACCCGAATTGCTCGAAGAGCTCGAGGAGGCGCTCATCCTGGCCGATGTCGGGTTCGACACGGTCGAGAAGATCGTCGCAAAGGTCAATGAGGACCTTCAGCGAAAGGAACTATCCAGACCCGATGTTGTGAAGAACTCAGTAAAAGAGGCCATCGTTGAGATACTGTCATCTGGTGTCACTCCCAACGTGCCCTCAATAGAGAACACCAAGCAGAGGCCCTATGTCTCGCTAATCGTCGGTGTCAATGGCACCGGCAAAACAACAACCATCGCGAAGCTCGCTCATCGCTATAAGCAAATGAGATTCACACCGATACTCGCCGCTGCGGACACGTTCCGCGCAGCAGCGATAGAGCAGCTCACCATCTGGGCGGAACGTGCAGGAGTTGATATAATCGCCCACAAAGAAGGAGGTAGTCCGGCTGCCGTCGTGTTCGACGCGGTTGCTGCCGCTAACTCCGGGAAGGGCGAAATGGTGATAGTTGATACTGCGGGGCGCCTTCACACCAAGAAGAACTTGATGGCGGAGCTCGCAAAGATCAGGCGAGTTGCAGCGACGAACGCCGAGGGAGCCCCCCACGAGATATTACTCGTTTTGGACGCGACCTCCGGGCAAAACGCTATCTCGCAAGCCAGGCAATTCTCGGAGTGGCTCGAGGGATTGACCGGAATAGTCCTGACCAAGATAGACGGGACCGCAAAGGGGGGCGTGGTCGTAACGATCGCTGACGAGCTTTCACTGCCCATTCTATTTCTCGGTACTGGGGAGAAGATCGAGGACCTGGTTAGGTTCGATGCGCGAGCATTCGTCAATGCCCTGATTGAATAATATAAGAAGCTCTGATCCACGATGTCAGCATCAAGGATGGTCACAACAAGAGACGAAGCCTACATGCTGGATTCGCTCCGGCTTGCAGCTCGAGCAAGAGGCAAGACCTCGCCAAATCCAATGGTTGGTGCGGTCTTGGTCAAGGAAGACCGGAGGATAGCTTCCGGATATCATCTCCGCGCAGGAGAGCCCCACGCCGAAGCAATCGCGATCCGCAGGGCTAGAGAGCACGTGAGGGATTCTACCTTATACGTCAATCTCGAGCCTTGCAGCCACTACGGCAGAACTCCCCCCTGTGCCAGCCTTATAGTGAAATCCGGGATCGAACGGGTCGTCATAGGCACAATCGATCCAAATCCGCTCGTCGCCGGGCGAGGCATCGCCATGATGCGAGAGGCAGGGATCACGGTAGATGTCGGAGTGCTTGAGGACCACTGCAGAAGTCTCAATGAAGTCTATTTCAAGTATATCACGACGGGGCTTCCCTTCGTCACCTTGAAGCTCGCACAGACGCTGGACGGCAAGATAGCCGCAGCGTCAGGGGATTCGAAATGGGTAACAGGCGAGAAGGCCCGCACTCTTGCCCATCGGTTGCGCGCAGAAAGCGATGTGGTCCTGGTGGGCCGGAACACCCTGGAAAAAGACGATCCTCAATTGACGGTTCGTCGTGTGAAGCCCGCACGTCCCGACCGGCCTTTGCGTGTTATTCTCGACAGCGCACT
The DNA here is from genome assembly GCA_016929465.1 of Candidatus Coatesiibacteriota bacterium. GTDB lineage: Bacteria > B130-G9 > B130-G9 > B130-G9 > B130-G9 > JAFGIT01. Next base: position 2,958 of record JAFGIT010000155.1, read on the forward strand.
CAAAACCCCGCCGACTGCAAAGGTGCTTGCTAAGGGGCCTTGTGAGACCATCATCGTCGCCACCGAGGGTGCGAGTTCAGAGCGGGAAAAAGCTCTAAAGAAGGCCGGGGCCTCTGTCATCCGAACCAAGTCGAGAGATGGGCGAGTGGATGTCGAGGAACTGCTCGTCCTGCTCGCAAAGCGGGAGTTGTCGAGCGTCCTGGTCGAGGGCGGATCGGAGGTCGCCTGGGAGTTTGTATCGAGGGGACTATTCGACAAGGTCATATTCGCATTCGCGCCGAAAATACTGGGCGGCCGCGACAGCATCAATTCGGTATCCGGCAGAGGTTTCGACGCCATCGCTGACGCAGTTCAGCTCTCGATAGCCCGGGTGCAGCGACTCGGCGAGGACGTCGTCATTACCGCCTATCCCCTATCTGGCGAGTGACTCATGAGAGCTCTCATAATGAGCAAAAACAACTCTGATAGATTTCCCCTTATGTGCTATCTTTTCACTGAATCCCCGAACAGCTGGAAATACGAAGCGCGCTATTTTGATGCTTCATCCTTTGCTGTTATTTCCGTCGGGGGCCTACGATTTACAGGATCTATAGTTAGATGTTCACGGGATTGATTGAGGCGATAGGGAGCATCCGGAGCATCTCGCGAGGTGGAGGCGGCGACCTAAGCCTGACGATTGAGGCTCCTTTTGATGACGTTCGGCTAGGCGACAGCATTAGCGTATCCGGTGTATGCCTCACTGCAACCGAGGTGACCGGGCACATGCTCAAGTTCTTCGTGTCGTCGGAGACGTTGAGTCGCAGCAAACTAGCCTCGTCAAAGCCGGGAACTTGTGTCAACCTGGAGCGCGCCATTCAAGCGGGCGATCGACTCGGAGGTCACATAGTGCAGGGCCATGTGGACGAGATTGGTGAGGTAATATCACTGGAGTCGAAGGTGCCCGAGTGGCTGCTCTCGATCAGGCATTCTGAGGATTCGGACCCCCTGATCGTCGAAAAAGGGTCCGTGGCCGTCGATGGGATAAGCCTTACCGTGGCGAGCTGCACCGATGGCGTCTTCTCCGCTGCTGTCATCCCCCACACCTACAAGGAGACGACGCTCAAGGACCTCAAAACCGGAGCACAAGTCAATCTCGAATTCGACGTGGTTGCCAAATACATAATAAAAGGCCTACAATCGTACTTGCCAGATGGAGATCGCACGAGGCCAAAGGGCAAGTTGAGTGTTGCGTTTTTGGGGAAGCACGGATTCCTATAGATCGCAGATCATTATGTATTAGGATTGGATAGATCATGGATAAGTCTGAGAAACAATACTGCGGCGCAACGACCTTTGACTCCATCGAGAGGGCGATAGCCGAGATCAAAGCCGGAAAGATGGTAATCGTCGTCGATGACGAGGATCGAGAGAATGAGGGGGATCTGACATGCGCGGCAGAGAAAATAACACCCGAGATAGTCAACTTCATGGCGAAATACGGGCGAGGTTTGATATGTGTGCCCCTTATGGGAGCCAGACTCGACCAGCTCGGTCTGGAACAGATGACCGAGCACAACCGCGCGCCCCTGGGGACCGCATTCACGGTCTCGGTGGATGCCGCTCGGGGCGTTACCACCGGCATATCAGCAGCAGATCGAGCGAAGGCTATCGAGGTTCTTGCCGATGTCACGAAGGGCCCGGACTCCATAGTGGTCCCTGGCCATGTGTTTCCTCTCAGGGCAAGGCCAGGCGGAGTGTTGGTTCGCGCAGGCCAGACCGAAGCTGCAGTTGACTTGGCCCGCTTGGCTGGTCTCTATCCGGCCGGCGTAATATGCGAGGTCATGAAAGATGACGGCGAGATGGCGAGAGTGCCGGACCTGCTCCCATTTCGGGAAGAGCACGGCATTCCGATAGTCACCGTTCAGGACTTGATCAGATACAGGTTCAAGCGCGAGATTCTCGTCGAGCAGGTATCGAAGGCGCGGTTGCCAACGAAATACGGGGAATTCACGTGCCTTACATATAGGGATATTCTCACCAATGAACACCACCTTGCACTGGTCATGGGCGACCTCAAGAAGAAGGACAGCGTGCTCGTGAGAGTTCACTCAGAGTGCTTGACCGGCGAGGTCTTCAAATCCCTCAGGTGCGATTGCGGCGACCAGCTGGAGAAGGCCATGAAGATCATTGCAGATGAGGGAGTAGGTGTGCTTCTCTACCTGAGGCAGGAAGGCAGGGGGATCGGGCTTCATAACAAGCTCAGAGCTTATGAACTCCAGGACGCAGGCAGGGATACCGTGGAGGCGAATGTCGAGCTCGGCTTTGCTCCTGACAAGCGGGACTATGGGATCGGAGCTCAGATATTGCGGCATCTCGGGGTGCAGAAGATGCGACTTATGACGAACAATCCGGTGAAGCTCGTCGCGCTGAAGGGATATGGGCTGGAGAGCGTCGAGAGAATCCCCCTGGAGATACCTCCTACTGAGGAGAATAGGAATTACCTGGAAGTGAAAAGGCGCAAGATGGGACACATCCTCACCAAGGTTTGAGACTTGGTGTACGAGATTGGGGCTCGCGTGTTGATTCACGTGTTACCAAGGCGGATATCGAATGCCCGGTAGTGGGCAAGATAGATTGAAAGGCAGCAAGATGATTGAGAGACATGGACTAATAGACGGCAAGGGGCTCAAGGTCGCAATCGTTGCGGCGCGCTTCAATGAGTTCATAACGCAGAAGTTGGTCTCGGGCGCTCGGGACTGCCTGGTCAGGCATGGTGTAAGAGATGAGGACATCGAGGTCGTGTGGGTCCCTGGGGCCTTGGAGATAGCAGCGGTAGCGGGAATCCTGGCCAAAAGGAAGAACCACGATGCCGTGTTGTGTCTGGGTGCGGTAATAAGGGGAGCGACACCACATTTCGACCATGTTTCCTCTCAGGCCTCTCGGGCAATTTCCACGCTCGCCATGAATAGCGAGATACCTGTTATCTTTGGCGTGCTCACATGCGATACTATTGAGCAAGCAATTGAGCGAGCGGGCACCAAAGCTGGCAACAAGGGATTTGACGCAGCACTCTCAGCCATAGAGATGGCTGATCTCTATAGGAATTTAACGAAGTAACTCATTCTCGTAAACACTGCGGGCGCCAGCGACACCGGTTACCGGCCGGCTCCCGTCCTTTTTGCAGGGCTCAAAATGGGTAATCGGCACCGTGCGAGAGAAATCGCAATCATGCTGCTCTATCAGCATGAAGCCACTGGTATTGCTATCGATAGGGTTCTCGAAGACTACTTCAATGGTCATCCGGTCAATCCTGATACGAAGAGGTTCGCTGAGGAGTTAGTAAGCGGGACCGCCTCACATATCAAGGATATCGATGTCGTGCTCGAGAGGACATCAGAGCATTGGTCGCTGGAGAGAATACTCCCGGTTGATCTCGCAATAATCAGGCTGGCAGCGTTCGAGATAATTCACTTCGGCACTGCTCCTGCCATTGCCATAAACGAGGCAGTCTGCCTCGCGAAGAGATATAGCTCCGACAAGGCCTCCTCGTTCATCAACGGTGTGCTGGACA
>JAFGIT010000156.1 GCA_016929465.1 Candidatus Coatesiibacteriota bacterium
AGCGGAACTTATAGCTGCGACAGCTATTATGAGTGCGGCGGCGCGGCAAGCTTCAATTGCACAGATTTCAACTGCAATGAGAATTTCTACTGTGCGGGCCACCGTTTTCAATGTGTCGGCCATCACAATTGCTACCACACATACTCATATGATTAATCCAGGAGAAAAGGGGAAGATATGAAAATCCGAGTAATAGTGCCATTGACACTTATGGTCGTGTTCTGGACTTGGTCATGTGCATTCGGTGACGAAATCGGCACTCTCAGCACGAAGGGCTTCGCGGTTGCCGGCGTGGGCGAGACGGCGCCAGCTATGAACAACAACTATCCTGATTTTGTATTCAAAGGCGCAGACAAGCAGGCCTATCTAGTATTCGGCGGGGATTATGATAGCAGCGACTGGTCAACCTGGGGCGATAGTCTCTATTATCTGTTATTCGAGTACAGCGACCTTGATGATGGCATCTGGCTTGGCTTCGCGGTTGGCGGGGCTGGGGATGTAACTGGCGATGGGGACAACGATGTTCTGATTGGCGATCTGCAGTATCTCGATGTGAACGACCCCGAGGACGCGATCGGCAAGGCCTGACTCGTCCACGACGTAACCTACACCACCGCTCAGCCGACGATCACGCTCAGCGCGGGCGGCGGAAGCGGAGCCTGCGTCCTCACCGAGATGGCATCGGGGCAGAGATCGGGCGGTTCCTGAACCGCCCATACATTGGCCATCGTGTTGTTCCACGATCAGGCGATCACGAATTGCCCATGGTCGCCGAGGTGGTTAATGCGTCGCGCGATGAATAAAGGGCGGGGTCAAGCCCCGCTCATACAGATCCGAGACTGCATTTATGGCACAGCATCATCGCCCGAGCGGTGCTCGTCGGCCTCGAAAAGGCTGTCAGGGAGATGATCGAACTGGTTAAATCAACCTGATTGGATAGCACATCGCAGCAGCCGTGACGTGGGCGATTGCGAAATAGGTAACCGGCCTCGATAGGTAGCGCCAGGCGGTTGACCTGGCATCGGTGGGAAGGGCGCCGTGGCTTCCCGATTTGATCCTTATATCCCAGCCGATCAAGATCGCGCCAATTATCGGTAGAACGACACTGCCCGCACCGGCAAGGGAGAGCATCTGGAGCATTCCCATGAGTATCCCAATAAGGAAGCCCATCAGCGCGCCATAGTGGAAAATGGTCATGATGGTGCCGGCCAGATAGCCCTCCGTCACGATCAGCGGCAGTAATATAAGGAATGAAATCGATGAGTGGAATTGAAGGGCGAATACCCTGAATAGCGGAATCGGCAGGATTGAGCAAATCCCCTGCAAGAGACCAGCGATCACAAAGCAGACGATCCCCGTTATGCCTCCAAAGGTTACGAGTTTCTGTGTATTCTGCTTAAATTCAATAATTGGACTACCTGCGATATCATCGGATTCTCTTATCACGCTTGCGTCAAATCCAATCCTGGCGAAGCTCTCTCGAAGCAACTCGGCGTCTATCAATGTTGCCTCGATTGGCAATTCACCCGGGCCTGCGAAGAGCTCGAGCAGTTCCTTATGGCTCAAACTGGTCAGGTTCAGGCCGCTCAATGCGCGAGCAGCCTTATCGGCGAGTGCTTCCTCCGCACCGTCATATCTCACATAGTGTCTGACCCGTCTAAGCCCTGTCATGACCGCCCTCCATCGCCATGTTAGTCTAATATAATATCTATTACTACAACAAGCGTGATGGAATAGTGTTCCATATTTTTCAGTGGTTGGGGGCAGCAAGCGTTTGAGCGATAGTGGAATGGGCGATGAAAAACGATTGATACCACCCCGCCCTGAAAGGGTGACACGTGAATAGCCGCGTGTGAAACGCGCGGTACGAGAGCACGCTCTCCCGCGATTCCTCCCCCCTCCCGCAAATCGCGGAGCGATTTGCGGGAGGGGGGAGGTTTGTCTCGGGCTGCTTGAATCCGTAGGTTTGGCCTTCGGCCTGCACTCTACGGCTATTCATACGATGCCCCGCTGGGGCATTACTTGAGCAGAGCAGATTAGTTAGAGAGCAATTTGCGGGAATCAATGCCGGCCCCAGATAGCTGCAATCTTAGGTCACACTCCTCGCCGAGCCTGCATTGACAACCGACCCTCAAACGACTTAGCTTGTGGAAGACAAGTGATATCTTGGGCGAGCTTCTCGCAACTTCCTTGGAGGTATGGGCACTTGAGTCTGCTTTCGACTGCGAAAACGAGCGTTGTTATCTCATTATTCTCCCAGATGGATGGCCTCGGCATCGGGATAACGGTATTTCTGCTGGCCGTCTCGGTCTATTCCTGGGCGATAATACTCGAGCGGATCATCTTCTTTAAGGAGATGGAGAGAGGCTTCTGGGAGTTCGAGCGAGTATTTCGCAAGTCGCAGAAGCTCGAGGCGATTGCATCTGCAATAGAGGACATCCCGGAGAGTGCGCTCTCGAGGATATTTCGGAAGGGGCACTCGGTGCTTAAGGAGAGCCTCGAGGTGCTTTCGGCAGGGACATCCCATCACGGAAACGAGACCGAGTTGAAGGCCGGCATGGTCGAGATACAGATCGACCTGTTGAAGGAGAGCCTTGGCATAGCCGCCGATGACGAGGCGGCCGTTTTCGAGCGGCGTCTCGGAGTGCTCGGGACGATTGCCGCCGCAGGTCCTTTCGTCGGACTTCTCGGAACTGTTTGGGGGATCATGGTTGCATTTCACAGCATGGGCGGTGCGGGCACGGCGGAATTCCGAGTAGTCGCCGCCGGTATCTCGAGCGCGCTTCTGACGACGGTCGCGGGACTTCTTGCCGCGATACCGGCTCTCGTCTCGCACAACTACTTCATCCACAAATCTCAGCGGTTCGGGGCGAGGATCGATGAGTTCAACGACAGGTTTCAGAGGCTTGCCTGGCACAGACTGATGCAGAGCGCCTCGGAACCGTGCGAACAGGACCTGTCGAGTGAACGAGAGCAGCCCATAGAAAGAGAGCAAGCAGGCGATCAAGAGCCGCGGAGCGAGATCGAATGAGGCTCGGCAGCCGCAGGAGAAACGCAATCACCGACGTTAATATCACGCCGATAGTTGACGTCATGCTCATGCTCCTCGTGATCTTCATTCTCACTGCGCCTGTCATCAGGTATGGGCTCGATATCGGCCTGCCAAAGGGAACGTTCGGGGAGGAGAATACACGACATGCGGTGATCGTCTCGCTCGGGAGGGGGGGCGGCATCTTCGTGCAGGATAGGAGTGTAGAGATGGCTGATCTGGTGGGTGTTCTCGAAGAGGAGCTTCTGACCGGCCCTGCCTCCAAGGTGATGATCGCTGCCGACAAGAGCATCTCTTATGGTCGCGTTATGGGGATTTTATCCCTGATCAAGACCGCCGGGATAGACAACGTCTATTTGCTGACGGAACCCGACAAGGGGGAGTGAATTCCCCCCGATTGAATTTTCGGCGAGCCATTGCGGCACGAGCTTTGTTCATCTAACAGAAGGCGGGGGCTGTTTACCGGCCTCCCTCTGTCATTGACAGGCAGAATCTTGCATTTTAGTATTCACGCAGTAATCTTCTGGACCCCTACCGGGGAGTCCAGTTAATATGCAGATCACAAACTGAGATTATAGAGCGTTAAAGGCGAGAGAATGAAACGAACATTTCAACCTCACAACTTAAGACGAAAGCGGACACACGGCTTCTTGGTCAGAATGCGATCGAAGCGAGGCCAGCAGGTCATCGCGCGGCGCCGGTCCAAGGGCCGGGATCGTCTTTCAGTCTGAGGCCATAGTACCTCGGACAGCCAAGGCCAGTAGAGAATTGCCAAAACGGGGCATCGATTACGAGCGCTTAAGGCTCAATTCTGAATTCAGGCGTTTATATAGCGAAGGGCGTCGCGTCTCGGGCTCGAGCATCGTCGTGTTTGGCAGGCAGAGCGATGACTGTGCATTGCCCAGATTCGGCGTATCCGTAAGTCGCAAGGTCGGTAATGCTGTCGTCCGAAATCGAGTGAAGCGCCTCCTACGGGAGGCTTTCTTGAATCTCGTGTCAGATCTCGCACCCAATTGGGAATTTGTCATCTGCGCGAGGCCGTCTATTGCTGATAAGCGCTTTGGAGATGTTTTGGATGATCTAGGAAGGGCCCTCGGAAGGCTGTCAAGAACCTCGAAAAGGCAGGACCCCAAACGCGCATCGGCCCGCGATGTGGCAAGCAAGGTCCTCTCGCTGCCTATCATCTTTGCTCTTATCTTGTATAAGCGAACCGTCTCGCCATTCATGTCTCCTTGCTGTCGATTCGAGCCGACATGCTCAGAATACGCGATAACTGCATACCGCAGGCACAACATCCTGCGCGCCACGGGTCTTGCAATTGCAAGGCTTCTGAGATGTCAGCCTTTCTGCAAGGGGGGATACGACCCAGTCCCCGAGGCGAGGGACTAATACCTTCGAACCCGTAATCCAGGAATAGTGTAAATGGAGACCAAGAATCTCATTCTCGCGGTTGTCCTCGTCATCCTCGTGATGATGGTGTACAACTACTTCTTCGCACCAAAGCCGAAGCCAAAAGCAGACGATCTGACGACCTCCCAGACCGAATTAGCGGAGAAATCGCAGCCCGCTTCCAGTTCTGAAGATGCCGTCAAGAAGTATATCGAGAGGCAGATGGTGAGTAAGGATGCCGGCAATTCCCTGGAGCTTCAGGCCGAGGAGAATCCCGAAAAGGAGATAGTAGTCCAAACAGACCTGTTCACAGCCGTGTTTTCGACTGATGGTGGAGCGATAAAGAGCTTCAGATTGCGGCGCTACAAGGACCTTCCCCCGGAGTTCAGGACGGCAAAAGAGAAGCTCCTTCGAGATGCCGCCGGTGACGAGCCTTTGAACGAATTTCAACTGGCAAACGCGAGAAAGACGCTATCTGAAGCGTACAACGCCTTCCGGGAGAATTACCTCGGCAAGAGGGAACTGACCTCAGAGGAAGAGGACAAGATCGGGGAATTGGTCGAGCAGTTCGGCCCCGCCGCAAAGCGGGTCTATAACACCGATCTTCTCAAGAGGCGCGCGACCGCGAAGAGGATCAGAGAGAGCATGCCCCCGGAAGACGACTCTGGAGACTCATATCAGGATGAGAACTGGCGCAGGATAGAGCAGCTCGAAGGTGTCGAGCTCGTCCCTCCCTACCTCTCGGAGATAGGGGAATACATGCTCCAGACAGTTTACCAAAGCCACGGCTCGGAGGCGGGGAAGTCATTCAAGACGGTTCAGTTCGAAACGAGCGCTCCCGAGAGAATAACGCTGAATTCAGCTGACGGCGTCCAGACGCTGCGCTTCGAGACCTCCTTCAATGAAGGGGCAATAAGGCTCACAAAGGAATACAGGATAGATCCGGACAGCTATACGCTCGATCTCTCGTATGAGGTGCAGAATTCATCATCGGCAACAGTCGAAGTGCCTAGCTTCGAAACCTGGCTCGGTCCCGACATAGGTTCAGCCGGGATTGAGCAGAAGGGCAGGTATTCCGCCGGGGGAATCGCGGCACTCGGGGAGGGCAATATTCTCACAGATGCATTTGGATTCAACGACCTGCTGGACTGGGCAGCACTGCAGGACCGCTATTTTATAGTAGCGCTGGTGGCCAAAGAAGATTGGCTCATCGGCTCCAATCCCTTCCTCGGCGGGTATTACTTGAGATGGGTCGTCCCCGCATCTGACGGCATGAAGTCGAGCGTCAGGCTATTCGCCGGGCCAAAGGACATCGACCAACTGAAGAAATTCGGCGATGGACTGGAGAGAGTCGTTGACTTCGGCTGGTTCTCCTTCATATCCGAGCCGCTTTATGTCATATTGAAGTACATCTACTCACTTCTCGGCAACTACGGCCTGGCCATCATAGTCCTCGCCCTGCTAATCAAGATTGTCTTCTATCCGCTTACCGTCAAGCAGACCAAATCGATGAAGAAGATGCAGCTGGTTCAGCCCAAGATGAAAGAGCTCCGCGAGAGATATAAGAACGACAAGGAGCGTCTCAACAAGGAGATAATGGAGCTCTATAAGAAGCATGAGGTGAATCCCATGGGCGGCTGCCTCCCGATGCTCATACAATTCCCGATCCTGATCGCTCTCATTAGAGTTCTGCCAATCGTTATCGACCTACGGCAGGCCCCATTCATCCTCTGGCTGCACGACCTTTCAGAGCCCGATCCGTATTACATAACACCTATTCTGATGGGTGTTGCTATGATTGTGCAGCAGAAGCTGACTCCATCGAGCGATCCGAAGCAGGCGCGGATGATGCTGATGATGTCGGTCGTGTTCACTTTCTTCTTCCTCAACTTCTCATCCGGACTCGTGCTCTACTGGCTCTGTGGGACTGTATTCCAGCTGATTCAGCAGCTGATCATGAACAAGAGAGACGAACAGGCCAAGGCGGTATCGACGACTTAACGCATTCCGACGGGCCGAACTCCCTCTGCGCGAGCGGCAGCTCAGCCTATTGTCATTCAATAGAACCGGTGGGATTGTTCCCTGATTCTCAGGGGGAGGCGAGATATACGTCGCTATCTAGTCCCTTGCCTGACATATAGACAACGGCTCGATTTTCCTCGGAAGCCCTCTTCTTGATATTGGCCCTGACTTCAGCTTCATCGGTTCCGAAGTCACGCGGGCCGCATACTTCGAGACTCGATGAGCCTCGTCCCTGCATCTCGAGCGCAGTGCCGGCCGATGCGCCTTTGACGCCAATGACGCAATGAGACCACAGGTATCTGTCGGGCTCGACCATCGCAAATTCGCCCCCAATGCTCTCAAATGAGTTAAAAAGGTCAGGCGACACCTTGGTCTTGCCCTTGGCCGCCAGCACAACGACCGTTCCTGCAGGGAACCTCGCTATCATCCGGGCCAACCTAAGCTCGTCATTCTTACGAGCGATCGCATCGAATCGACCGGATGCAATCACTTCCTTTGTCTTCGGATCGATCGCGACCAGGTTGTAGCCCCTTAGATTTGCCGACACATCGACTCCATTGACCAGGATACTCCCGAAGTTGCCGTGGAATTCTCCAGCACTTCTAACTGAGATATCGCACGGTGCTGAGACGCCGGTCTGGCCGATCTTCTCGCCGCCCGGGAAGACGAGCTGCATGCCGTATATCTCGAACAGCCGGGAGAGGTCGCTCCAGTGCATAAGCTCGACAACTGACCAGCTCGAGTGAAGTTCGGCGGGTATGAGCGATTTGACATTGGTCTTTCCGACCTTCGTGCCTCGCGAACTCTTCTCGAATTCGCCAATGCGAGAGCCGATGCCGGAGACCTCCATCAGGCTTTTCAGCGCCTGAGCAGCATCCCGCCAGTCCGAATTGACACTATCGACATAGACCTGCCAGAAGAGAGGCTCTGATTCGGAACCACTCTTCATGCAATCGCTAAGGCGGGCCTTGGCTCGTACCCACTCACTGAGCAGGGAATGCACCTTGCCCATGTAGCAGGAATTGTCCTTGATGTTATCGAGCACACTGAGCAGCTTGTCATCCTTACCTGCAAGTATATGCTGGGATGGGAAGACGAAGTAGTAATCGTCCTCGAGCTTCTTCAAATCCTTCCATTCATTGAATGCCCTGTCTATCTGACCCTGGGCGAAATCATCCCTGCTGCGCTTGTAGAGATCCTCGATGCCGGTCAAAGCTATTTCGCGCATCTTGGCCTCCGATGGGGCGCTATCCCTCTCAATCCGACGCACCTTGATATACTTCGCCATCGCATCGGTGTAGTCCCCTGATTTGAGCTCGGACTCCGCGCGGGACCTCAGCATAGAGGGAAGATTCGAGACCTGCATTGCGACAGCAAATGCAAGGATGAGTACCA
>JAFGIT010000157.1 GCA_016929465.1 Candidatus Coatesiibacteriota bacterium
GATTGAACGTGAATTGGTATAGCTCCCCGACCTTCTCCCCTTGCAGCATGAAATTCGTGGTTTCGCCAACCGCTATGAGCTGGACCATCGGAGCCTCAGTATCGAGCTCGACCTCGAGTGAAACCGTTATCACGGCGGGCAGCGTATCGATTGTCTCCGGAGCGTTCACCCAACTTATGCCGTTGTTGGAGAAAGCGCACGCCAGCTGGGACAATATGGTGAAGTCCCGCTGTGGAGCAGATTCTCCGGCCGACTGCACCTGGTAGTGGTACTCCGTCTGTGCCCCGGAATACTGGGCCGTGAACTCGAAGAAGCATGTCCCGAACTCGTCGGACGTTGCCTCGGCGGTGTATTCGTGCTGGTCGCTCCAAACCCGGAAGGAGCAAGCCTTGTCCGGTTCGGAGAGATCAACGCCGACTACAGCGCGCGAGAACCATTCGTCCCCGATGCGATAGCCCTTCAATGGGCTCTGCGGCATCGGATTGGTGTACTTGCTGTCGTCAATGTCAAGCTCTAGAAGATAGCCGACCGAGGCCATAGATTGGCCCCCTGTTAGGAAATAGCCGGCGAAGAGAAGCGAGATCAGGAGCATCGAGAGTGATCTCAGGGACCTCATGGAAAAACCCTCCCCAATTGTGTGAAAGGCTGGCGCCGAGTTTGTGATAGGACGCCAACCCCTGGAACAGAAAATCCAAAACACATTGAATCTCGGATACTTTTACACAATGAGAATTAACGATCAACAGCTTTATGGCCGTGCAGCCTCTCTTCGGTACCTGAGCAATTAGCCTGCAATCGGAATGTTGCGGCTCGCTCAGTCATGTTGGGATTCGCGATGTGGCCGGCATCAGTGCAACGTTAGAGGAGAGCAGCTGTTCAATACTGTAACCGAGACCACATCAAAAAAGACATCAAAGGACGACATGGCTTCCGATAGCGAGAAATCTCTTCGACACGCGGCGCTTCTGATAGCGGTGATATCCGCGTTTATGATCCCGTTTGTCAGCAACGCGGTCATGATATCGCTGCCGACGATCGGGCGCGAATTCCACAGCGACACGATACTTCTCGCCTGGGTTAGGACAGCATACCTGATCACCGCCGCTGTTTTCCTCATGCCATTCGGCAGGATTGCCGACATCATGGGCCGAAAGAAGATTATGAGGATCGGGATCGCGATTTACACTCTTGCCTCGACCCTCTGCGCAGTTTCATCCTCGGTCGAGATGCTCATCGGTGCGAGAGCCCTTCAGGGATTCGGCGCATCAATGGTCTTTGGGACTGCGGTGGCGATCGTGACGTCGGTATATCCGGCAGACATGCGAGGGAAGGCGCTTGGCATAAGGTCGGCCTTTGTTTTCTTGGGAATCTCATGCGGACCTTCGATTGGCGGATTCATCTCCCAGTATTTCGGATGGCGGAGCATCTTCTTTATCAATATGGGGCTCGGGCTCATCATTCTGGCCCTCATGACCTGGAGGCTTCCGGGTGAATGGGCAGGAGCCAAGGGAGAGAAGTTCGATACTCGTGGTGCCTTTGTCTGTTCTGCTTCTCTCCTTCTGGCTATCTATGGTATCCTGAACCTCGTCAGGAGTTGGGGGCCGCTTCTTCTGTTGGCTGGGCTAGGTGGCCTTATAGTCTTCGGTTGGCTGGAGGCGCGGACGCCGAGCCCGTTATTCGACATCAGCCTGTTCACCCGCAACCGAGTGTTTCTCTTCTCGAATCTCACTGCGCTCATTATATACATAGCCATCGCCGCCAGGACGTTCATGCTGAGCTTCTATCTCCAGGAGATACGTGGCCTAGACCAGCTGTGGGCGGGGCTCGTGATGCTGGCACAGCCGGCTGTGCAGGTTGTCCTATCACCCGTCGCGGGGTGGCTCTCGGACAAGAAATTCGAACCACGCCACATAGCCTCGCTCGGGATGGCATTCGTTACCGTTGCTCTCGTGCTTCTCGCAATGCTGGACAGCGCGACGCCCATCTCATACGTTGCAGTCAGCCTGGCCCTGCTCGGCTGCGGCATAGCGATGTTCTCGTCGCCGAATACGAACGCGATTATGGGCTCCGTCTCGAACAGGTCCTACAGCATCGCCTCGGCGACCCAGAGCACGGTGATCATCCTCGGGATGAACCTCTCCATGGGGATCGTGATGCTGCTCTTAACCGTCCACGTGGGTGAGGTGCAGCTTTCTCCCGAGCACCACGCAGGCTTCATGACCGCCCTTCGTATCTCGTTCGGAATGTTCGCCGGTCTCTGCGCAATAGGCATCGCGACCTCGCTCGCAAGGGGCAAGTCGCGGAAGTCGGCGGCCGATCTTGCGCCCACCAGGGACTAGCAAAGGCTGTTTGATGAATTCATCGAGATGGGATTTGTGGATTCCGCAAATGCGATGCATCCCACCTGTAGGGGCAGGCCTTGGAGGCTGTAACATAAGTCATCTTGCCAGGGGATTGGCGAATGACGTGTACTCGATGCATACTACCTGTAGGGGCTGGCCTTGTGCCTGCCCGAAGATATAGATGGGCGGGGACAAGCCGCCGCCCCTACACGACGCAAAATCCGACTTATGTTACAGCCTCCTTGTGTCTGCCCAAATATATAGAAGGGCGGAGACAAGCCCCGCCCCTACACGGTAAGAATCTCGACCTATTAGACGGTCTCTAGCAGGCCCGCGGCCTCTATTCCAGACTGAGCGTTCCTATCCCGATGTCGCACAATGGCGACAGTGTCCCGGTCTCGGTCGGTGCGGCGAATAAGGTGTAGTGTCCCGCCTTATCGAACGGCGCTGCCGGCAGTGAGATCTGCCAGAGGTCATCGAGGGTCATCTCGACGTCGGGCGGAAGCACGAATTCACTCAACAACGGCGCGATGCCACCAGTCCAGGCGCCGCCGAGCGAATCGGGGCTCCAGAATCCGCCATCCGGGTCCAGGATGACCAGGTATATGTCGCACTGGAGGCCGTATCCCGGCGTATCGACCGAGAGGTCGATGGTGAGTGTGTCACCCCACGTGAGTTCGATTTCGGATGGGGTCAGTGTGATAAAAGGCCCTCCCGTCACACCGAACGTAGAGGATGATATGTCGCAGATCGCATCAAAGCCGCCCGGCTCGAATGCACCGATGAGCAGAGTGTAGGTCCCCGATTTAGCCAGATTCGGCAAGTTGCACGGGACAGGAAGCTCGAAGAGCTGCCCCGAAAATTCAAAATCAGCCGGGATAAACATCGAAGATAGCCAGGGGACGATACCCAACTGCCAGCCATCGAACCCGACCGGAGACCAGAGCACCTGATCGGGACTGCCGAATTCGAATGCGAGC
>JAFGIT010000016.1 GCA_016929465.1 Candidatus Coatesiibacteriota bacterium
CTGGGTTGACGCATACGCCGGCTTCATCACGGCGGACGGCACGGTATTCTGCATCACCCCCACAGGCCTCACGGCCGAATTCACGCCATACGTTACCGACTTCCTCCTCGACGATGGCCTCGACTTTGGCCCCGCTCCCCTCTTCGAGTTCCTCCTCAACGAACACCTCCCCACCGGCACCTACACATTCGCCGCCACCCTCACCCGTGCCCGAGAGGCATTCCGACCGATAGGGGGGATTGCCGCGTGTCAATTCACAATCGTGAATTGACCGCGACAAGGGGAGAAGGGATGAGGGGCAAAGGGGAAAGGAATCCATTAGACGCTGCGTCGAGCATCCGCAGCCGAATGCGCAATCATCCAACAAAATTGAGAGCCGGCGCGCCCGCTCCCCGAGCGGGCCACACCGGCTTACCGGAAACCCGAGACTACATTTCCTTGCTCTCTCAATGGCCTCAGGCGCTTCTCCAGCCGGGTATTTCAATGGCACGCGGCAGCATTCCCATATCTTATGGCCTTTCGAAGCGCCCTGACATGAGAGACAGGGCTAAGTCATCTGCTAAAATAATAAGCAGGATTCGTGCCAAATGAGCCAATAGTCTTCTCTTTGCGCGCAGGATTCCGCTCTATAGTGGCGAATCCATCAGGATCAGCCTCGATGGCGGGGTATCCTGCCAAGAGCGATATTGGCGAGAAGTGGGTCAATTTTTGACCCACCGCACCACATCAGCATTCTTCTTAAGGGCTAAATAGCCGTTGTCCGTGGTGGGTCAATTTTTGACCCACCCCTTTGACCCACCCCGACCATATCCCCCACCGGGAATTTCCGGCGCAGATTCACAGGACCATCTGCTCGTCCCTGCTGAGATACGGCCGAATCCCGGATGTGAAGCCGGCCTTGACCGTGCCCGACTCACCTGAGATAATCACCAGCCATTAGAGAGAAGCAGAATCAAGGTCTGTTATACCGGAATTCCCGATTAAGACAGGTCCAAACAAGTCTCATTTGGAGGATGATCAATGAAATTCATCGTGACCTTAGGAATATTGGCGGCATTAATTCTTCTTGTGGCACTGGGCTGTGAGGAATGCTCCGAGGAGCCCTCGGCCTCGGCGCCTGCCCCTGCGACCAAGAGCGAGCCGGCGGCGACAGAGACCGCGCCGAGATCCCCTTCAGCCGACGAGGTTGTAGCAAGGAGCGGGGACATGGTGGTCACCCAGGGCGAGGTCGATGAAGTTCTGGAGAGAAATAGAAAAAATAGCGCGATGTTCTCCGGCGGACGACTGCCGCAGCTAACACCCGAGCAGCAAAAGGAAAAGGACAAGAGAGACACGCTGAGCGCCATAAGGAATCTCATGCTCTCCAAGGAGGTCCTGGCAGAGGCAAGGGCCAAGGGGCTGGAGATCACCGATGAGGAAATCAACGAGAAGCTCGAGACCTATTACAAGATGTATGGCAGCAAGGAGAAATTCCTGAAGGCATCCGGCATGGAGAATCTGAGCGACGAAGAGATTCACCGTCAAATGGTGGACGGGCTCCTTAGGGAAAAATACATCGAGCAGGAAGTTTATTCGAAGATTCCGGAGCCGACCGATAAGGATATGCGCGAGTGGTATGACCAGCACAAGGATAAATTCGCAACTCCAGAGATGGTTAGCGCAAGAATTATCTCGGTGAAGGTCGCGCCGGGTGCCTCCGAAGAGGATGTGAAAGCGGCCAAAGAAAAACTCGCCGATGCTGCGAAGCGAATCAAGAAAGGCGAGGCCTTCGAGGCTGTGGCGAAGGAGGTCTCAGAAGACGCATGGGCGACCAAAGGTGGCGAAATGGGGCTGATCAGGGCTCGCCAGGCAAGGCTCGGAGAGGATTTCGACAAAGCTGCTTTTTCCGCGGAGATCGGCAAGCTAAGCGATCCGGTCAAGACCAACGACGGATATTGCCTGGTCGAAGTGACCGAAAAGAAGGCCGCAGAGCAGAAGAGCTTCGAGGAATCGAAGGACCAGATCAAGAACTGGCTGCCGGGGCTAAAGAAGTTCGAGGCGATGGGCAAGTTCATGAGCCAGAAGAAGTCCGAATTGAAGATAGACATCGTCGGCGAGGAACAGGAGGCCCCCGCTCAGCAATGACCCAGCGCATAGTGCTTGCCTCCGCTTCACCGAGACGAGCATTCCTTCTCGAGAGAGCTGGCATCCCGTTCGATGTCATCGAGCCGGGCGATGTCGAGGAGGGCGCTAATGTATCCGGGGAACCACGAGAGCAGGCAAAAGGCCTTGCGCAATTGAAGGCCAGAAGCGTGGCTATCAGCACCCCAAAGGTGTGCCTGGGCTGCGACACGATAGTCGCGATCGATAGCACTATATTGGGCAAGCCGTCCTCGAAGGACGACGCCAGGAGCATGCTTCAGATGCTATCCGGTGAATGGCACCGAGTGATCACCGGGGTGTCTTTGATCGACGCCGCCACCGGCCGCGAATACACCGATTATGCTGAGACCGAGGTTCGCTTTGCAGAGCTCGGCGCTGATGAGATCGATGCCTATATATCCTCCGGCGAGCCATTCGGCAAGGCCGGAGCCTATGGAATACAGGGCGGGGCTTCATCCTTTGTGATCGGCCTGAAAGGCCCATTGGATAACGTTATTGGGCTGCCTGTAAGGTTGGTCCGGCAAATGCTCTCGAAGATGGAGGCCTGAGATGACGAACCTTCAGCTTGCTCCCTCGATACTTTCGGCGAATTTCTCGAGGCTGGGCGAAGATATCGCTGCGGTTGAAAGAGGCGGAGCGGACCTTATTCATATTGACGTGATGGATGGGCATTTCGTGCCCAACATCACGATAGGGCCGCTCGTGGTCAAGGCTGCCCGTGCGTCAACCAGTCTCCCGCTGGACGTTCACCTGATGATCGAGCATCCGGATAGCTTCATCGAGGCCTTCGCCAAGGCCGGGGCGGACCTCATCAGCGTTCAGGTAGAGGCGGTCGTTCACCTGGAGCGAACTATCGCGAAGATAAAAGAGCTGGGCCTGAAGGCCGGCGTCGTGCTGAACCCGGCGACGCCGCTCGTGTTGGCGGAGGAGATCATCCCCGCAGTCGATTTCATCCTTCTCATGTCGGTCAATCCGGGATTCGCCGCACAGAAGTTCATCCCTTCGGTTCTCGACAAGATATCTCGCCTGCGGGAGATTCTGGATGCACGGAATCCCAATTGCCGAATCGAGGTCGATGGGGGCATCGGGCTTCAGAATATCCTCGAAGTCGCGCGCGCCGGCGCATCGATGTTCGTCGCTGGCTCTGCGGTCTTCAAGACGCCGGATCCCGAGGCCACAACAAGGGCCTTTAAGTGCAAGCTCAGAGAGCTCTAATTCTCGGTCTCGACCAATCCGGAATCATCGCACGGGTCCGGGCCGTCCTCGAAAAGCCCCTTCTGACGCTCCGGGGCCTGTGCTGACCTAACAGCGACGCGTTCGAGAAATATAGCATCCGGGTCGATGCGCTCCCGTGCAAGCCGGTGTCTCGCCACGCTGCAGTAGGCCTCGTTCAGATCGATGCCGATGAAGTTCCTCCCGAGTGCTTTCGCCGCGACACAGGTCGAGCCGGAGCCGTTGAACATGTCGAGGACAATATCCCCCCCGAAGCCAACCTCGGGAACTCGCCTGAAGGTGTACATCATGATGAGACGCCGCGGAAGAACCACCGGGAACGGCGCGGGATGGCCGCCGGCCCTCTTCACATCCTCGGGATACATAGGCCAGACCTGCATCGTCAGATTACGCCACTGCTCCTGCGAGAGCTTGCTCGCCTCCTTCGCCTCCGGCCGAATAACAGGTGGCTTTCCATCCTTGACGAAGACGTTTATGAACTCGACCGTGTTGTCCTCGTAGATATTGGGCGGATAGGGATAGCTCCCGAACATCTTCACCGATGTCTGCTTCTGCCAGATGAAGAGGCTGAACCTGTGCAGCCCGGTTACTTCGCCGAGGATGGACGCCTCGATATCGCAGGCGATGTTCTTCAGCTCTCTCGTGTGGTGTTCATCGGCGACCTTCTTGGAGAGCGGCATGATGGGCGTGACAATCGCGAGCTTACCGTTCGGGATCAGGACTCTCGAGGTCTCCTGCCATATCGGCACCAGGTCAGCTATATATTGCAGATAGCTGGTCTGCCCCACCTGCCCATCGACGCCGTAGTCCTTGA
>JAFGIT010000158.1 GCA_016929465.1 Candidatus Coatesiibacteriota bacterium
CGACGAGATGTATCGGAGACGAAAGCCGCAAGACGAGTTCCGCTCGATGGGGCAAAAAGAGAGAAATCGATCCTGCCCAATACGAATGGACACTACACATTTGAGAGTTTCGTCCAAGGAGAATGCAATGAGTTTGCATGGGCGGCGTGCCGCAAGGTGGCCGAGAGTCCCGCAATTGCATACAATCCGCTATATTTACATGGCAGCGCAGGCACTGGAAAAACCCATCTCCTATGTGCCATCGCGCATGACATCAAGAGAGATCACAAAGAGCTGTCAATACTCTATGTGACGGCCGAGGATTTCACGAACAACCTGATCGAGTCGATTGCCACAAAGCAGACGGCCGGCTTCAGGGCCAAATACCGTTCGAGAGATGTGCTTCTCATCGACGACATCCAATTCATACAAGCGAAGAACAAAACGCAAGAGGCTCTCCTCCACACATTCAATACGCTAAGTGATCTCGGACATCAGATCGTCATCTCGAGTGACAGGCAACCTGAGTCTCTGCACTTCGTTCAGGATGGCCTCATATCCCGCTTTTGCTCTGGGCTAGTTGTTGACGTGGGTGCCCCAGATGCGGAGCTCAGGTCCAGAATCCTGCTCAAGAAGGCCGAAAAGACATCCTTCGATCTTCCGGATGAGATCGCCGATTATATAGCAACTAGAGCTCCCAACAACGTCCGGCTGCTCGAGGGGCTTCTGACCAGGGTAAGGGCGTATGCTGAACTGAAGCGAGTCCCATTGACGCTCGATGCGGCGAAGAGAGCCCTCAATGGGTTCGGCAATGGCAGCTCCTCGAAAGTCCTTTCCGTCGGCTCAATTCAGAAAAAGGTCGCGTCCTATTGCGGACTGAGATTCGAGGATATCATCTCGCGCAATAGAGCAAGGAATGTCGTCAGAGCCAGGCAGATTGCGATGTATCTCTGCCGGGAGCTATTAGAGGAATCTTATCCGTCGATCGGGAAGCAATTCTCCGGATTGTGCCATGCGGCAGCGATACATTCGTATAATATCGTTGCGAGCAAGCTCAAAACGGACCCTGTCCTCACGAAAATAGTGCTCGAGCTCAAAAATGAGCTCGTCGTCGATAAGGCGGAAGACCGCGGGCTAGTTCAAATTCCGATAAATTGGGATACCAGATGATAACCAGCGCGACGATTAGGAACTGGTCTTCCCGCACGACACTGCTCAGGTGCTCGGCGGAGATCTGAGCGGGCCTGGTATCCTATTCCTTGCAGAGGGCGGCCAGCTAGCTGGTCGCCCTTCTACATTTCGATTCGCAATTGCTTGAATAGAATAGACTTGAAGACGGACTCTCCTCATCCTCTAAATGAAAGCCCCATTCATTCCGCTGATGACTCGCTCGAGTCTCTTTTTTGCGCGGGTATGCCTCTGCTCTATCGCCTTCTCAGTGAGACCGGTCAGGTCAGCTATCTCACGGTTGGTATAACCCTCCATCTTCTTGATAAACACAAAGCGCTGCCCCTCCGAGAGGATCGAAAGGACTTGTTCGAGCAGTATGCGAAGCTCAATCTCATCCGTCGGGCGATAGCTAATCGCCTGAAGAGCATCAATCTGAAACCGGTTGAGTTCGGCCGTGGACTTCGCCTCGAAAGCGAGATAATCGACCGGATACGTTCTGCGCTTCCTGCTCTTGCCACCCCCGTATGTCATCATCCGGACTTCGTCGCAAATCTCGACGCATGTATCCCTTCTCTCACATTCCGAACATATCGTCATTGCTGGCCTCCTCCCGCTGGCAAAGGTTGTGCTCTATCGGTGATTGATTGATGGGTCGGGCGCGCCGTGACCCTTTGAGCCGCCTCTTGAGATGGGAGGCCATATCCGTGTATCCGTATTTATTGCATAGATTCAGTAGCCGGAGTTTTTTTCTTGAATGTCTATCCATCAGTTTCCCCTGAGTTGTTATCATTCTCTTCCGAGCTAATTGCTGAGGGGACGGCCCGACAATTCTTCATGCCATTACCCTCGGACTCCGTGATAGGCAATTCCTGGCAAGCTGGTCCGGTTGGTGGTCAATGCCCTGTAGATCACGGCGACGACAGCGTCGAGCATGTCCTTCGAGCCATTGGTTGGATGGTCCGGAATGCCGCTGTCAGTGACCTGTAGGGATTTCATCTCCGTCTCGAGAATCGGATGCGGATACAGCGATACCCAACCCTTGTATAAGGCGAATTCGGCAATCTGCCAGCAATCCCTGCTCTTGTCTGGAGAGAAATATTCGACGCTAACTCCGCGCTTATTCAGGAGCTGCGAGAGGAGCTCACGGTTGAAGCCATCGATGCTGACCGAAAGCCGGGAGAAGCACGCGCCGTCGGTGCTCTCCCAGGGCTCTAGCCTCCGAGATGGCTTGAACTCGCCCCTGCCACATCTCAGGTATTGCACGAAGTCGCAGACTTCTTCAGCGTCAACCTGGCGCCCATTCGAGTATTGAAATCTCGTAATAAGATCGAAAAATATCCGATAAAATATCTGTCTGCCGGGCCCAATCGCCTCCTCGGCGTGGCCCAGAGCGAAGCCACATGCGTCTCCTCCGCCCGATTTCCCGCCGGTCGCGAAGTCGATGTGCGCGAAATATTCCCGGTCGGGATGTCCGGAGAACTCGTGGGATAGACGCCTCTTTTGCATCGGCGCAGACTCCGGCAGGTCTATTTCTGGCTCCCCCGGTAAGCTCAAGAACGGCAATGGCGGTTTTCGTCGTGCGTCGAAGCATGGCCTCAAACGGTCGAATTCAAAGAAGGGCGACTCGGCGAGATATGGCTGCGCCCCGAAATCCCTGGCCGCCATTATCGGGTTATTCTTGAAATCGTCCGCATAGTCGAGAATCGTCTCATCTTCCTTCAGCTCCCACGCAGGGGCCTGGACCGCGAGACGTGGGCCATCGACGAAGACCTGAATCCCGGTGTCATACTTCTCCAGTCCGAGCCGTCTTACGAGCGACGCATCGGGCTCGACTCTCGGCGGATAGTTTTCTCGGACCTCTATCGAATCGAGATCGATCCCTGCTCCCGACCGCCTTGTCTGCTCGATCTTCCGAAACAGGAAATCGCCCTGGTGCTTCGGAGAAGAGATCAGGATGATCTTGTAGTGGTTCGGGAAGCGAGTGCGGCAGCTGCCATAGAAGGCATTGAAGTTCTTCTCGGCAAGGCTCGTCGGGTATCCGCTCTCGTCGAGGCGTCTGCTCTTGGCTTCAATGAAATATGAGGCCTCGTCGATTATCCCAAGGATCGTATTTGCGCCGAGCCAGGCCTCTGCCCGTGAGTGACCGCAGATGACCTCGATGTTGTTCGGAAAAGTGAACCTATCCGATAGCTTCGTGAAGCCAAATAGCCTAAACCACTCCGAGGCGTTTCTTCCGGCCTTCCCGGTGATCTTTATCTCGAGCTCCTTGAAGACCGAGCGCTTCGCTTGCTCGCTATCCGTGGCCAGGTTTATTATTTGGATGCCCGATCCTGGTGCGATGTGGGGCAGAGCGTGCTGTGGAGACGGCCTCAGGCACGACAGGACATAGACCATTCTGCAGGCCATGCAGGCCGCAAAGAACGACTTGCCGGAGTCTTTGCCCAGGCAGAGATAGACCTCTCTTATTAAATCATCGTCTGCGAGGATGAGAAGCTGCATTAAGCGTTTCCGTACGTAAGGCTCCCCGGCCACGTTCGAGAGGCCCAGATACTCCTTCGAGAGCAGGAATTCCTCCATGTCGCATGGTGGCCTCCCATAGACGGGGTCCCAGAACACGCCTCGCTGGACATTCAAAAATTCACTCTCGGACCCATCAAGAAGGCCCCACAGCGCTCTCGCAACTCTCATCCTCGTCCCTGGTGTCATCGAGCGCAAGCTCTCTTTGATCCGTTCCGCTCTTTCCTCTATTCGAGCCGCCTTCAATCCGCCCATGTGATTCCCCGCGTTTCCCACTTGAATTCTTCTCTGCCGGTAAGTTCAATTCCCTCAAGACCGTCGCAATCGCGCTCTTGTCTCGCCTCGAGAGCGACAGCCCCCACAGGTCCTTTGCGACCTCTCGCGCCACCGCCCCATCTGCCTTGCCGCTGGCCTCGATTTGCTTGACCTCCTTCGCGAACGCCTGGAGAGTCCTTATATATGTCGTCACCGTCTTCTCGGTCTCCGGCTTCAGCCGACCGTTCTTCTCCTCTTTCGCTACGGCTGCCTTGAAGCGACGCTCGACTACGCTCAAAAGCGCCCGCCATTTCGCCATCAGATCTCTTCCCTGCTCCAGATGCTCGTCATCGCCTTCGATACAGCTCATGGACTCCTCTCTTCTAGTGTTCCAATATGTCCAAGAAATATATTTATAGATATCCGTCAAAACATCGAAAAATTATCGTTTTGTTGAGAGCGATTCTCGTTTTATTGGACCGGGTTCAGAATCGCCCCAATCAGGCCTGATAGGATGCATTGCCAACTAATCTATGTACGCGGTTTGGCCCTTGATTTCGACCATCGGGAGATGGGCGTCTAATTCTGAGGACGAGGCTGATCCATTTGGGCCCACTCAGTTGACAACGCCAATGCCTAGGAATAAATTGGGGCCGCCAAGTGCATTTCCAATCAAGCCGTATCGAACTTAGAGGCTCTTTCACCGTGAGCAATGACAATATTCGCGTGAGCGTTATAGTCCCGGCCTACAATGAGGCCGAGGCAATAGAGGCCGACATCGAGGCCATTATCGCTGGTATGAAATCGTCCCCCTATGGCTACGAGATAATCGTCGTGGACGACGGCTCGACCGACGGGACCGGGGAGCTCGCCAAGGCGATGGGCGTGACCGTCCTGAAGCATCCCGAAAATAAGGGAGTGGGCATCGCTCGAACCAGGGGCGTAAAAGCCGCACGAGGCGACATCATCGTGATGACGGACGCCGATAACACGTACCCAAACGAGGATATACCCAGGCTGCTCGCGAAGATCGAAGAAGGTTACGACCTCGTCATCGGGGCGAGAACGAAGGAGGCCGGCACCGTCCCCTGGCTGAGGAAACCCGTCAAAACGGTCATCAGAAAGCTCGCGGAATACATCGCCTCGGAGCGAATCGAGGACCTCAACTCGGGCTTCCGAGCGATGAAGAAGGACATTGTAATGCGCTATCTCAACATCACGCCTGAGGGCCATTCGTGGGTGGGCACAACGACGATAGCCTTCCTGAGCGAGAAGCGCGACGTAGCATTCATCCCGATCGACTATCGAAAGCGGACGGGCAGATCGACCTTCCACCCGATTGCGGACACGTATGGCTATATGATGTTCATCGTGAAGACGGTGATGTACTTCAAGCCGCTGAAGGTCTTCATCCCCGTCTCGATGCTCTTTCTGACCCTCGGCATCATCAAGGGGCTCTTCGACTCGTTCGTCCTGCACGACTTCAAGGAATCGGAGATAGTCCTGCTCCTGACCGGCGTCCTGATAGGCGTCCTCGGCCTACTCGCCGACCTGATCGTCAAGCTGCATAAGAGGCCCTGAACTGTCCGCAGACAGCCGTCGGGCATAGCCTATGGCGCAGGGCGATTGCGCAGATTTCACAGATTTGAGAGCATCGGGAGCCAGGAAAATTCGGATGTGCGCGAAATCGGTGTCGAGTATCACCGTGAGGGCAAATACTGGGTCGCTCAGGCGGTCGAGGTCGATGTGTCATCCTTTGGGGAGACGATTGAGGAGGCTCGGGCGGCGATCAAGGAGCGTTGGAGCTTTATTTCGAGGATAGCGAGCTTGATGGAGATCAGGTTGATCCGAATATCCAGATTGACGATTCCGCTTCGCACATATAGCACAATGGAGTAGTAGATCCGGATTCGCAGAGCCAAGAGCGAGATAGAAGACCGTTCATGTCAAGTATGGAGCAAATAACGATCGATCCCTGCCCTATCTGCGGGGGGAGTCACACATATCCGCTTAGTGTCCACCAATCCGTCTGCACGAGGGGGCTTGGCGCTGATAGCCTGAAATCGGTCTCCAATCCAGGGCTCGCTCGAAGAAGGGTAACGAGATTCCTGATGTGTCCCGTCAAGCATGTCATGTTCCAGGCCACTCTCGAATTGCCCGATGGTCTCGAACTCACGGCCTGATGACAGTCTGCATTTCGGCGAAATCTGGAGCCCCTTTTGAGCAATCAGGAATGCAATAAGGAGGCGAATTCCGCCCCGTCCCAAGTCAAGGTCATTCAGGCCTCGCCGGCTTCACCGCATAATGAGGCTCTATTAGAGGCCGGCAAGGCTCTTCTCATCCAATCCATTGAGATTGGCAGAGACTTCTGCAAATTCATGATCTCGATCTGTGCGGGGGCTGGCTATACCCGTATATCTGGGCCTACTCAAGTTCGTCATTCAGGAGTCCTATGAATTCCCGACTTGGCAAAAAGTATCCATGATATCTTCTTTGATGCTCTTTGCTTCCGCTTTGCTCGTATTCGTCTGGGGATTCTTTCCTCAGAAAAGCAGACTCACGCTCGATATTGCGGAAGTGATAGAGAGGGAGAGAAAGACGACAATTCAGAGGCGATATAGGTGCTCTTGAGGAGGTTTTGTGATACTTCTTACGGCAATTGGCCTCGCCGCTTTGACAATATTGACCGTCTA
>JAFGIT010000159.1 GCA_016929465.1 Candidatus Coatesiibacteriota bacterium
ACCCAATACGCACCACAATCCCCTCAAAAAACATAAAACCGAACCAGCTCGACCTCTCAAAAACCGTCAATCTGATTATTGGGGGCCCTCAACGGGATTGTCTCCTGCCTGGTAGTGTTGTATATTCTCCAGGCGATCTCTGCGCGATTGATTCCAAATTGCACACAAAATCTTATGGGAGTTTAGGGAATGGACTATTTCTTTACCGAGGAACAGAACGAGACGAGAGCGCTCGCGAGGCGCATTGCTGAGGAGCAATTGAAGCCCGTTCGCGAGGAGCTGGACGAGACCGGTGAGTTCCCGTGGGGCATCGTGAAGACACTGGGGCAGGCGGGCCTGTTCTCGCTTCTGATACCCGAGGAGTATGACGGCCTAGGCGGCGGCGTTACCGATTTTTGCCTGGTGACAGAGGAGCTCAGCCGCGTCTGCAGCGGCATCGCGCTGTCCTACGCCGCCACCGGACTTGGCGCATACCCAATAATAATGTTCGGAAACGACGAGCAGAAGAAGAGGTTCCTGCCGGCAGTCTCTGAGGGGAAGCGACTGACAGCTTTTGCGCTGACTGAGGCGGATGCGGGAAGTGACGCGGCATCGGTGCGCACAAGGGCGGTAAAGGACGGCGATTACTATGTCATCAATGGTACCAAGCAATGGATTACCAATGGCGGCGAGGCCGAGATCTACACGGTGATCGCAAGCACTGATCCGACAAAAGGCGCGCGCGGGCTCACTGCCTTCATAGTTGAGAAGGGCATGGAAGGCTTCGACTTTGGGAAGAAAGAGAACAAAATGGGGATTCGGGCGTCCGCGACACGAGAACTGGTCTTCACCGATTGCCGGGTTCACAAGGACAACATCCTGAAGCGAGAGGGCTTCGGCTTCATAATCACGATGAAGACTTTCGACAAGACTCGCCCCGGGATCGGCGCACAGGCAGTTGGCGTAGCCCAGGGGGCTTTTGAGGAAGCGTCCAAGTACGCGATACAAAGAGTCCAATTCGGCAAAACGATCGCCTCATTCCAGGCGATAAGGCATATTCTTGCGGATATGGCTACTAAGATTGAGGCGGCGCGTGCGCTCGTTTACTCGACCGCAAGAATGATCGACGCCGGTATCGCTGACAGCTCAAAGGAATCGGCGATGGCGAAGCTCTTCGCCTCGGATGTCGCGATGGAGGTCACGACCAATGCCGTTCAGGTACTCGGTGGCTATGGGTATATGAAGGAGTATCCGGTCGAGAAGATGATGCGCGATGCGAAGATCACTCAGATCTATGAAGGAACAAACCAGATACAGCGCGAGGTTATTGGCCTCAAGTTGATCAAAGAGGCCGGAAAGCTCTGATATTCGAGCTTCGGAGTTCCGGACTCGGAATGAGGTGAATTGAATGACTATTAGAACATTGGCTTTTGTCTTCCCCGGCCAGGCGGCACAATGCATCGGTATGGGCCAGGCGATGGCCGATGAGTTCGACGAAGCCCGGGATGTATTCGAGACCGCTAATGAGGCTGTTGGTTTCGATTTGGCCAAGTTGTGTTTCGAGGGTCCTAAGGAGCAGCTTGACCTGACGGAAAACACTCAGCCTGCTGTTCTTACCGCTTCTTGCGCAGTGCTGGCGGTAATCAAGGAAAGAACCGACGTCGCGCCCTATCTTGTAGCGGGGCATAGTCTCGGGGAGTACACCGCCGCCGTCTGCGTGGGCTGCCTGGAATTTCGTGATGCCGTTATGCTAGTAAGAAGAAGAGCACAATTGATGCAGGAGGCTGTTCCCGTTGGCGAGGGGGGGATGGTTGCCGTAATCGGCTCTGATAGAGAGACGATAGAGAGCGTCTGTGACGAACTGCAGGGCAGCGGCGTGATAACCGCAGCCAATATAAATTGCCCGGGCCAGATAGTCATTTCCGGAGAAATGGCACTTCTGGACGAGGCAATGGAGATGCTGCGCGAAAAGGGGGCCCGGAAGCTGGTCAAGCTCCCGCTTTCGGCGCCGTTCCACTCGCAGCTTATGGCGCCGGCTGCCGAGAAATTCAGCCTGGAGCTGGATAGAATCCCCTTCAAGAGGGCGAACATGCAGATAATCTCGAACTCGATTGCTATGCCCGTCGAGGAGAGGGACGACGTAGTGAATGCTCTCAAGCTTCAGATGACCTCGCCAGTGCTCTGGGAGGACTGTGTGAATAAGATGTTGGAAATGGGCGTTACTGACTTCGTTGAGGTCGGACCGCAAAAGATCATATCATCATTCATCAAGCGTATTTCGCGAGATGCGAATGTTTCAAACGTAGATGGGCCCGAGAGTTTTAGGAATTTCTCAGGAGCGTTCGGCTCCTGAATTCAGGCCAATTCGGCTTGCCCCTATTCATCGGGCGGCATCAAACAGGGAGATGAGGAATGACTGATGAGAAACGAGTCGCTCTGATAACAGGTGGAGCGAGAGGTATAGGAAAGGCCATAGCCTCACGGTTGGCTCGGGATGGCATGAACGTGGCAATCTGCGACCTCTTAGAGGACGCGATGAGGGAGACGAAAGTCGAACTCGAGTCTCTCGGCTCTGATACAGCTACATTCTCCTGCGATGTCACCGATCTCGACAGGGTTAGCGAGATGGTTGCCGGAGTTGAGGAACATTATGGTCGGCTCGACGTTTTAGTGAATAATGCGGGCATCACGAATGACAAGTTGCTCATGCGAATGTCGGGCGATGATTGGGGCAAAGTCCTTTCCGTCAATCTCACGAGCGTCTTCAATTGCACCAAGAGCGTAATTCGAGGTATGCTCTCCAATAGGTGGGGCAGGATAATAAGCATCAGCTCAGTAATCGGGCTGATGGGCAACGCCGGGCAGGCGAATTATGCTGCTTCCAAGGCGGGCATTATCGGGTTTTCCAAGAGTGTTGCACGGGAGGTAGCGTCTCGGGGCGTGACCGTCAATGTGATTACGCCGGGCTATATTGAAACTCCGATGACTCGAGATCTGCCGGAAAAAGCGAAACAGCAGTTATTCGACATGATCCCGATGAAGCGTCTTGGTACCCCCGAGGACGTGGCGAATGCGGTTGCATATTTGGCCTCGGATGATGCAGGATATATAACAGGTCAGATTCTGAACGTTAATGGTGGTATATATATGTAGCAGCCTGATTTTGGGCTGACGCACTTATTTATTTTTTGTTTGTGGCAACAGGAGGAATTGCTGGAATGGCTTTTGATGAGAATGCAGTACTTGAGACTATTGCGAGCAAATTGAACGTCAAGAAGGAGCGTTTGACGGCAGACGCTTCATTCAAGGATGATCTGGGCGCGGATTCGCTCGAGCTCGCAGACTTGATAATGGAGTTCGAGGACAACTTCGACATCAAGATCTCCGAGGAGGATGGCGAGAAGCTGTTGACCGTCGGAGATGCGGTCAATTACATCAAAGAACAAGTAAAAGAGGATTAATAGTCCCTCAAGCTTCGGTGCTCTTGATCGTATCAGGAGCGGCATCGGATGCTCGTTCATGGCGCGCATGCGCTGAGCACAATCGTTGAGTATAATTGTGCGAGCCACTTTCGGCGGCGGATGCTTGGCTTTCTGGTGTCCTCCGGCGTCCAGCGGATCAACGGGCATTCCGATGTGATTAGGATTGTGATCAAATTTAATCTCCATTAGTGAGGCTTCAGATTTTGAATAGGCGAGTGGTGATTACAGGTTTAGGCGTTGTTACGCCTGTAGGGATAGGCCTGGAGGCGTTCTGGGATTCGCTGGTTTCGGGTCGCTCTGGAATAGGCCGCATCACGAAGTTCGATGCTTCAGAGTATCCGTCTCAGATAGCCGGCGAGGTCAAGGGATTCGACCCCTTGAATTATCTCGATGCCAAGGAGGAACGGAAGGTCGGCTCCTTCATACAATATGCAGTTGCTGCCGCGATGGAGGCCAAGGAGGACGCCAATTTAGATATCAACAGCCTGAATGGTGAACGTATCGGAGTTCACATCGGTGCCGGGATTGGCTGTCTGCCCACAATCGAGGAGCAGCACAAACGGCTGCTCGAAAAAGGGGCGCGACGGATATCCCCGTTTTTCATTCCGAAGTTGATCATCAATATGGCGTCCGGTTACGTCTCGATCCTCTTCGGCGCAAAAGGACCGAACTCCGCTTCTGTAACAGCGTGCGCTACCGGGCTGCATTCGATATCCGAGGCATATTATTACGTCCGCTGCGGCCACGCGGACGCCATGTTCGCAGGAGGCTCGGAGTCCGTTATCACTCCTCTCGCGGTTGCCGGTTTCTGTGCGATGCACGCGCTTTCGACTCGCAATGACGAGCCTGAGAAAGCCAGTCGGCCTTTCGATGCTCAGCGAGACGGTTTCGTGATGGCCGAGGGTACCGGGATACTCGTGCTCGAGAGCCTGGAGCATGCTCAGAGGAGGGGCGCGAGAATATATGCCGAGCTCATGGGAACTGGAATGAGCGGAGACGCACATCATCTCACGGCACCGGATCCGACCGGGGATGGAGCCAGGAGAGCCATGAAGGCGGCGCTGGACTGTGCGGGATTGACGACTGAAGAGATAGAGCACATCAACGCGCACGGGACATCTACACAGCTGAACGACAAGACGGAGACAAAGGCTATAAAGCTGCTCTTCGGCGACTACGCCCGCAAGATCCCTATCACAGCAAACAAGTCGATGGTAGGTCATCTACTCGGCGGCGCCGGCGGCGTTGAGAGCGTCGCAGCCGTTCTGACGATGGAGAAAGGGATTATCCCTCCGACGATCAACTACGAGAATCCGGATGAAGATTGTGATTTGGACTATGTGCCCAATGTGGCTCGCCATACTCAGGTGCGCACGACTCTGAGCAATTCATTTGGCTTCGGTGGAACCAACGTTTCAATCGTCTTGAGAAAATTTGAGGAATAGGAGAGGTCTGAGTGAGCATCTGACCGCATTTCGGCCAGGAGGTTTGCGCGGTCTGTACGTAGAATGACTTCCGATTCACAACGTGATCTTATCGACGCCAGGGTTTTTGCACTCCAGAAGAAGTTGGGAATGAAGTTCAATGACCCAGCCATTCTGGAGCGCGCCATAACGCACACGTCATACTCGAACGAGATAAATGCCCCGTCCTGTGCGAATAACGAGCGGATGGAATTCATAGGTGATGCGGTTCTAAAGCTCGTCGTCTGTGATTACCTGTATCGTCAGTATCCAAACGTTCGCGAGGGCAATTTGACTAAGGTTTTGTCGTATGTTGTAAGTGACGCGGTATTGGCTGAGCATGCGGCGGAGCAGTGCCTGGATGAAGCGATTCTACTAGGCAAAGGCGAGGAGATGACTGGTGGACGGCAGAAAGTCTCCATTCTGGCCGCATCATTCGAGTCGGTGATTGCAGCCATATATTTCGACCAGGGCCTGCCGGAGGCGGCGCGGTTCATAATCAGCAAATTGGGGAAGCAAATAGGCTTTGCGGTAAACCACAAGGACAGATTGAATTTTAAATCGCTCATTCAGGAATATTGTGTGCATAAATTCGGTGTTAGTCCAGCGTATCGCATTACAGCGGAGATTGGCCCCCCTCATGACCGGGTATTCGAGGTCGAGATACTCATTGAGGATAAGGTTTGGGGGACCGGTTCGGGACGCTCGAAACGTGACGCAGAACAGCGAGCTGCAAGAGACGCAGTTGCAGAGCTCGAGAAGCTGGAGGGCAAGTCACTCACATGTTTGAAAACCTGACCCTCCGCCTACAATCGGTTTTTCAGAAGCTCAAGGGCAAGGGGACTCTTTCTGAGCAAGACGTCTCACGTGCCATGCGAGAGATTCGGCGCGCCCTTTTGCAGGCCGATGTGAACTTCAAGGTCGTCAAGGACTTCATCGCTGAGGTGGAGACGGAAGCAGTTGGCTCCGATGTCTTCTCGGGGCTGAATCCAGGACAGCATGTTATTAAGCTCGTGAACCAGCACCTCATAAAGCTGCTGGGCGAGAAAGTCTCTAAGCTCAAAGTCGCGAGCAAGCCTCCGACAACTGTCATGCTCGTGGGACTGCAGGGGTCGGGCAAGACAACCGCCTGCGCGAAGCTTGCGAGGCTAATCAAGCAAGCACATCGATTTCCCCTGCTCGTTGCAGCCGACGTCTATCGGCCCGCCGCAATCGATCAGCTCGAGAAGCTCGGGGCGAAGCTCGAGATAGAGGTCTTCTCCCGCGGGAAGCAGGATCCGGTGAAGACCGCTACCGAGGCGGTTGACTATTCCCGTCAGAAAGGCTGGGACACGGTAATTATCGACACAGCGGGTCGCCTTCACATCGATGAAGAGCTCATGAACGAGCTCAAGATGATGAAGCAGAAGGTGGAGCCGACAGAGATACTGCTGATCGCAGATGCAATGACTGGCCAGGACGCGGTCAACATAGCGTCATCTTTCGACGAGCAGCTAGGCATCGATGGCGTGATTCTCACCAAAATGGACGGCGATGCGAGGGGCGGTGCAGCACTCTCGATCAGGGCGGTTACCGGGAAGCCGATCAAGTTCGTCGGCATGGGTGAGAAGCTCGAGATGATCGAGCAGTTCCATCCTGACCGGATGGCCTCGCGCATTCTGGGGATGGGGGACGTTCTCACCTTCATCGAGAAGGCTGAGAAGGCCATGTCGAAGAAGGAGGCCGAGGAGCTCGAGCGGAAGCTGAGAAGGGATGAGTTCACTCTCGAGGACTTCATGGGCTCGATCAAGCAGCTCAGGAAGATGGGCCCACTCGAGCAATTGCTAGATATGATTCCGGGCATGGGCAAGATAAAGGCCTTGAAGGATTTTGAGTTCGACGAAAGCGAGGTCAAACAGGTCGAGGCGATTATAAGTTCGATGACGAAAGAGGAGCGTCTGAACAGCTCAATTCTGAATGGCAGCAGGCGCAGGCGCATCGCGCGCGGCAGCGGCACCGAGGTTCAGGACGTCAACGCTCTGCTCAGGCAGTTTGCTCAGGTCAAGAAGATGATGAAGCAGATGAAGGGCCGGGGCAAAGGCGGGGCGTTACCTTTCATGCCGCGAATGTTTTCCGGTTGACTTTTATCGATAGTTGTTATATTCTTGTTGAAGCGGGGCATAAACTCGCTTATAGTGTTGTTTACATTTTGAGCAAAGATAGGCATTTCCATTTCGGAGGAGTTGGATGGCAGTTAAGATGCGACTTAGTCGCATAGGCAAGAAGAAAGGGCCGTTCTACAGGATAGTAGTGTGCGACTCAAGGGCGCCTCAGCGAGGTCGTTATGTTGACCTCTTGGGAACTTATGACCCTTTGCAGGAGCCTTCTAAGATAACTATAGACCATGATAAGGTCACTTCCTGGCTTTCAAAGGGTGCTCAACCAACGGTTACAGTCAAGCGATTACTAAAGATTACAGGATATTACTCGGAGCCGAAGCTGGATTCAGTTAATGCGCGGAATGAGGTCTAAGGGTCCGGCGTCCTAGACATAGGTTAGAATCCTTGTCCTGATTGGGAGCTGTGATCCTTTGGCAAACTCTAAGCGGAGGGACCCGTATGAAGGAACTGATTGAGCAGATTGCCAGAGCTCTCGTTGACAATCCCGAGCAGGTCGAGGTGACAGAGATGGGGGGCGACAGGACGTTGGTCCTCGAACTTCACGTCGCCCAGGAGGACCTCGGGAAGGTAATTGGTAGGCAGGGACGAACCGCCAGGGCGATGCGGACAATTCTGGATGCCGCCTCGAAGAAGATGAGAAAACGAGCGGTACTCGAAATAGTAGAGTAGTCCGGCAGCAGTCCTTAAGGACGACCACATCCCCGCTTCAGTTGGTTGTTCTTTTCCATTCTCGAAACATGCTCATCGTATGAGCCTATCGATGAGCGAGTTTCATCAACCAAGAGCCCAATCAAATGGTTTCACAATTAGAATCACTCAATCCGGCCTATTGCACGATAGGAAGGATCGTAAAGACACACGGAATCAGGGGTGAGGTCAAGATCACTCCGATGACCGATTTCCCGGAGCGGTTCGTGGAGCGGGAGGTCGTCTTTCTCGAGCCGCCTTTCGAGCCTCTGCGTATGATTGTATCCTCGATTCGGGCGCATAAAGATTCGTTTCTCGTGAAATTCGAGGGAGTTGACACGATGTCGGACGCGGCGAATTTGGTCAACAAATTCGTCAGGATCCCCGAAGCGGAACTCGAGCCCCTGGAAGAAGGCGCATTTTACTGGCACCAGTTGGAGGGGTTGAGGGTTTTAGATGAGAGCGAGGGCGAGATAGGCAACGTAGAGAGTGTCTTCCGTGCGGGGGAGTCCGGCAATGAGATACTCGTAGTGATCGGCAAATCCGGCGAGCGGCTAGTTCCGATGATCGAGGAAGTCGTCCTTGACGTGGACCTTGATTCGGGTGTGATCCGCACACGGTTGCCCGAAGGAATGTGAGATGCTCACGGCGCATGTGATAACGATATTCCCGGATTTTTTCGGGTCCTTTCTCGCTCATCCATTGATCAGCAAGGCGACCGATATCGATGCGCTGTCAATCAGATTGCACGATCTCAGGGAATATACGCATGACAATCATCGCTCTGTTGACGACATGCCATTCGGGGGAGGTCCCGGGATGGTGCTAATGCCTGGTCCGCTTTTTGAGGCGGTTGATGATATCAGAGAGGACGGGAAGATCGACAGGGTGATATTGCTTACTCCGCAGGGGAGGCCACTTGACCAGGATGTCGTGGCCGAGCTGTCGGCAGCACAAAGCATCGCGCTGATCTGCGGTCGCTATGAGGGTGTTGATGAGAGAGTGCGGGAGCATCTGGCAACGGAGGAATATTCCATCGGAGATTACGTTCTGGCAGGGGGAGAATTGCCTGCGATGGTGCTCTTGGAGGCGATAGTCAGGCTTCTTCCGGGTGTTGTTGGCCGTGAGGAATCTACGTTTGACGAATCGCATAGTTTTGCTATGCTCGAATACCCTCAATATACGAGGCCGTCTAAGTTCAGAGATTGGAAGGTACCCAAGGTCCTGCTCTCTGGTGATCACCAGAGAATCGAGCGCTGGCGCGCGAGGCAGTCGCTGCTGCGTACGCTCACCAGACGTCCCGATCTGGTTGCCGGCTGGCGTGGGATTTG
This sequence comes from Candidatus Coatesiibacteriota bacterium, assembly GCA_016929465.1. Classification (GTDB taxonomy): domain Bacteria; phylum B130-G9; class B130-G9; order B130-G9; family B130-G9; genus JAFGIT01. The sequence goes on from JAFGIT010000159.1 coordinate 9,102, forward strand.
CGGGGCGGAGGAATTGAGTGCAAGGCTGCAGAAGGCCCTGAATGATGAATAGGAACTTGGTTGTTTATCGGCGGAGCTGAGCCTCGGCCGGCGAATAAAGAAAAGGATCACTCATTTAATTTTTTACCCACAGAGGTGATGCGGTTTGCAGAGAACAGATTTCGTTGAACAGGAGTATCTGAGGGAAGATATTCCCCAGATTTCGATCGGAGATACACTCCGAGTGTATGTTAAGGTCAAGGAAGGCGACAAAGAGAGGCTGCAGCCTTTCGAGGGGCTCCTCATAGGGCGTCGCGGGGCGGGCGTACGGGAGACCATAACGGTCAGGCGCGTGACTCACGGCGTTGGAGTGGAGCGTATATTCCCGATCAACAGCCCCAATATAGGTCGCATCGAGATCAAGCGCCGCGGCGATGTGAGACGGGCGAAGCTCTATTACATCAGGAAGCTCCGCGGCAAGGCAGCAAGGGTCAAGGAAAAAAGAAGAGTTCAAGTCGCGGCCAAAGCTAACTAACGGCGCTATCGCATGACTAAGCTGGCTCTGTATCCCGGGACATTCGATCCGATAACGCTTGGTCACCTGGATGTTATCCGGCGGACTCTCGGGATTTTCGACGAGATTATCGTTGGTGTGGCTCAGAATATGAGCAAGACCACGACTTTCACTGTTGAGGAGCGTCTCTTTATGATAGAGGCTTCGCTCGAGGAGCTGGACCTGAAAGCGCGTGTGAGTACCAGGACCTTTTCGGGCCTAACAGTTGAATTCGCGGCCCAGATAGGTGCTGCGTCCATAATACGCGGCATCAGAGTCATTTCTGACTTCGAGATGGAACATCAGATGACCCTGATGAATCGCCATCTACGGCAGAAGATCGAGACAGTATTCCTGATGCCGAGCGAACAGCTCTCTTACGTGAGTTCGAGCCTTATAAAGGAGATAGCTTCCCTGGGTGGAGACGTTAGCAATCTCGTAACCAGGTGTGTACTTGATGCTATCAGTGACAAGCTATCGAGGGATTGAGAAATGTCTGCAATGCACGCTTTCAATCGATCCGACCGTATAGAACATGAGATTCAAAAAGAGGTATGTTCACTCCTTCAAAGGAGGGTCAAAGACCCGCGCATTGGCTACATTACTATAACAACGGTCAAGGTAACCCACGACCTGGGCCATGCGAGGATCTTATACACCTTGCCTGCTCTGATGGAGGAGCATTCCGAAGACGTTAAGAAAGGGCTGATCAGCGCCACGGGCTTCATCAGAACCGAGCTCGGGAAGAGGTTGCGTTTGAGGAAGGTCCCCGAGATAGAGTTTTTGAAGGATGAGCTTTATGAAAAGGCGCTTTCGGTCGCAGATACGATAGCAAGACTCGAGAAGGACAAAATCCCAGAAGATGAATGAAAGCGCTCTATCGAGAGCGGTCTCACTTATTAGTGAGGGGGCAAAATTCGGCCTGGTCTCCCATGTCGATCCCGATGGGGATTCAGCAGGGAGCATGCTGGCGGCGATGTTGATGCTACACCGAACTGGCAAGGAGGTTTTTTGGCTGCAGAACCAGCCTATACCTGATTTATATAATTTTTTGCCAGGCTATTCACACACGGACGCCCAGCCGCGCACGGGCGAGAATCGCCTCGACTTGGGTGAGCTCGACTGCCTTATCGTCTTGGATAGCCCGAATATATCTCGCGTCGCGTGGGATTACGACTCAAACGATGTTCCTGCCAAAGCAGTATTGAATATCGACCATCATAAGGACAACGAGCTCTTCGGTGACGTCAACATCGTTGACGGCGCAGCCTCGAGCACCACGGAGCTTTTATATTCAATTGTTGAATCTCTCGAGCTTGGGAATGACACAGACATCGCGACGAATATATATACGGGGCTTTCCACGGACACAGGCTCCTTCTCCTTTTCGAACACGACACCACGCTCCTACAGAACAGCGGCACGGCTGGTGGAGGCAGGAGTCGATGTTGCGTTCATAACTCGACACCTTCAATGCGATTTTACCTTGCCTAGGCTAGCATTTCTGGGCAGGATACTTTCATCGGTTCAGTCGAATGATGACGGCTCAATCGTCTGGATGGTGGGGACCGACGATATGAGGAGAGATGTTGATTTCTGGGGCTCTACCGAGCAGTTCGCGAATTATGCGATGAGGATTCGCGCGGCCAAGGTGGCGATGCTCTTTGTACAGAACGGCGATGGCGGCCATAAGGTGAGCTTGCGCTCCAGAGGCCAGGTTGATGTCGGTCTGGTTGCAAAAGCATTTGGCGGCGGCGGCCATAAGCGGGCTGCAGGTTGCAGGATCCAGGGCGATCTGTCATCCGGGATAGCCGATTTGGTCAGAGAAATAGAAATCGGTCTGAAACAGGGGTTGGCTCAGGCCTGATATTTGTAATGGTTATTCGTCGGCATCGAGGATTCAGGGATTCTCCCCTGGTTCTTGAACTGTCGGCTGACGTAGCGGCATTTTAGCTGAGAAACGGGAGGAATGTGTTGAACAAGGAATCAGCTAATTTGGGGGAAAGGCACCCATTTGGGTTGCTAAGCATTTCGAAGCCCAGGGGGAAAACGTCGTTTGAGGTAGTTGGCATGCTCAGGAAAGCACTGCATGTCAAGAAAGTGGGCCATACTGGCACTCTGGACCCTATTGCCAGCGGCCTATTGCTCCTGTGCGTTGGTAGGGCCACCCGATTACTCGATTATCTGATGGACCTGCCCAAGACCTATATAGCCTGGATGAAGCTGGGTGTGACAACGGATACGCTCGATTCTACAGGCAAGGTCATGCAAATAAGGGAGGTCCCCGAATTCACTCCCGAGGAAGTCGAGGAGGTTCTGGACGAGTTCAGGGGAGATATTCAGCAGACGCCGCCGGTGTTTTCGGCGATCAAGCGGAACGGAAAGAAGCTCTATGTTCTCGCAAGAGAAGGAATCCAGGCTGAGGTGGAACCGAGAGACATCGCAATCCATGACCTCTCCGTCCAATCGCTCACTCGCTCCACGATTAGCTTTAAGATATCTTGCTCGAAAGGCACGTATATCAGGTCGATCTGCGCGGATATTGGGGAGAGGCTTGGCTGCGGTGCACATGTCTTCAGATTGCAGCGAACGCACATCGGAGGCTGGGACATTGAGGACGCAGTTCCGTACAGCAGGCTCTTCGCGCTGAGTCGCAATGAGATATTAGACATGTTGCAGCCGATCGAGAGCATTCTTCCTGACTACAAGCGCGCGGAGGTATCGCCTCTGGCAGAGCATTTCGCGATAAACGGCATGTCTATAGACATCGATCAAGTGAGGATATCGGAGGATATCGAGATAGGTGAGCCGGTGCTTCTCAGAACCTGGCGAGGGAAGCTGATCGGAGTATTTCGGGCGGAGGAACCGACGCAGGATGACTTGAAGCGTCGTCCAAGCCTGCCGCTGGTGTTGTCGCCTGAGAAAGTTCTCTTGACCTCGACTCCTCCGAAGCAATACCCACCGAAATCCAAGACAGGGCGCGACTCCGGACGACCCAGGCGGTCCTTCGGGAAGCGCCGTGGCCCTGGAGGTGGCGGCGGCGGCAGAGGATCATTCCGAAGGAGTGGACCGCCCAGGGATGGCTCATCTCGCCCTGGCAATCGCAGATTCAGTAATCCGCATTCAGATAGAGACCATTAGGTAGGAGATAGATAACATGGAAGATATGCAAGGCATGACTTGGGCTGTTGCCTTCCTCGCGGGGCTCGCGAGTTTCATCTCGCCCTGTATTCTGCCAATCGTCCCATCTTACCTGGCTTTCATAACGGGGCTTTCGCTGAGCGACCTTACGGCAGAAAAGAAGTCGGCCAAGATAAGAAAGACAACTGTGATAAGCACGCTGTGCTTTATCATGGGCTTCAGTGTGGTCTTTGTCTCACTTGGTGCCGGCGCGAGCAAGATCGGCCTGCTTCTCCAGCAGCACATGGAGATAATCAGCAAGGTCGCTGGTGTGATCGTTGTCATATTCGGCCTTTTTATAATGGGTGTCTTGAAGCTCAATTTCCTATCCAAGCACAAGCAATTGGAGGTTAAGAGCAAGCCCGCGGGGTATATAGGTTCCTTCTTTATCGGAATTGCCTTCTCTCTCGGCTGGACGCCGTGCGTGGGCCCTATACTGGGTGCGATATTACTTGTCGCCAGCCAGTCTGACACTGTCTGGGCCGGTATCTACCTTCTTTGCTTCTATTCGCTTGGAATGGCCGTCCCATTCTTCCTGACTTCTATCGCCGTCGATTCCGCGCTCGGCTATTTCACAAAGCTCAAGAAGCACATGCGCAAGATAAACATCGCCGCCGGTATCCTGCTCATTCTGGTAGGGATCATGATATTCACAGGCTCGCTCTCGTCGATCATCAACGAGTATTTCGCTCCAGATTTAGGCGACGACGAAGATTGGGAATTCGACGAGCCGTTGGTATTGGACGAGGCTGAGGAAGCGGAGGCTCTCGATGAGGAGCCCGCGATCTGGGCGACCGATGCAACGCTCGAGGCGACAGAGGCCACAAGCGCTTATTGATATCCTGAATATATAGACTCTCTCTAAGGTTGGGAGAGTGATGTCATTCTTGGGGGTGGCGGGGCCGACGGGACTCGAACCCGCGACCTCCGGCGTGACAGGCCGGCGTTCTAACCATACTGAACTACGACCCCAATTCTCATCACAACTATAGTCCGCAATCCCGCCAATGCAACCCCTATATTAAGAAAAAGTCTCTAGCGGCGCGCGTTTTTTTTAGTGATGGCAACGAGAGAATTCGATAGGGCACTATTTCGCTTGCGAAACAAGGCCTAACTACGTTGTTTCGACAGCCAGCCAATAATCGAACAAATCTCTCAGAGTCTGCTGAAAAGGTATCTCCGGGGCCCAGCCTGTGTCGCTAGCGAATCTCTCGTATGACCCAAAGAGAACCGGAATATCGAGCGGGCGCAGGAGCTCCTGCGAGACCTCGACCCTGATCTCGCCACCGGTGAATGTGAGCAGCATTTCGAGTATCTCCCGGATCGATACGACTCGCCCCGAGCAAACGTTATAGATGCCGCCGGCCCTTCCCCTCTCCAGGGCAAGCACATACGCTCGGGCCACATCGCGCACGTCGAGAAAGTCCCTTCGAGCCTCGAGGTTTCCGACCCTTATGACCGGCTCCGATTTCCCTGCGGCGATCGAGGCTATCTGCCTTGCGAATGCAGAGCAGACGAAGTTCGGTGCCTGGCGTGGTCCGGTGTGGTTGAAGGCTCGAACGATGATCACCGGCAGGTCGTGCGCCCTGGCATAGAATTGGGCGAGGACCTCAGCGCTTGCCTTGGAG
>JAFGIT010000160.1 GCA_016929465.1 Candidatus Coatesiibacteriota bacterium
CAATACAATCGGACCATGTATATCCCGCCGCTGATGAATGAGAGAGCCGCCCGCGTTCTGATCAGCCTGACCGGAGATGGTACGTCTGGAGAGCGATACGTCATATCATCACCGAAGGGCCTCATGGAGAAGCCTTGGATGGCTCAGGTCGGGGAGATAAAGATCAAACCACGACCCTCCCTGCTCGAATCGCCCTCCAGAGGCAATGTCATATTCGTGTCAGGTTTCTACGATATAGAGAGACAGGATGACGAGGAGTGGCGATGGACTGGCAAAGAAGCGCTATTCAGACTGGAGAGGCTTGATGAAACGGGTCTCCTCTATTTGTCAGGGGAAGTCAATCTGGAGCGGCTCAATACGATTCCGACGATTACGATCACGATCGGCGGTCAGGAGAGGGCCAAATTCTCGCCAGACAACGACACAGGTCTCTTCGAGCGGAAGATGATTGTGCCAGACGCGGATTTTGGCGAAAGCCATTGGCTGGATGTCAAGATGGAGACCAGCGAGGCTTTTACTCCCAGCAAGCTCGTCAAGAGCACCGACGACCGCGAACTTGGGATCAAGCTGCTGAAAATCTACTTCGGACCGGCCGCTGAATGATGCCGAGCGCATCCAATGGACAAACACAAATTGAGGGAATTCACTTTGCCAAGTGCTTTGGAAAGCACCATTCTGATCGAAGGAGCGGGGCATGCGAATAGCATTCATCGGTCTCGGTAGAGTTGCCACGGCTTTGGCCCGTGGATTCGAGCGTGCAGGATTCAGAATCTCGCCTTGTTACGACGTCGATCCGGAGAAGATCGAGGCCTGGCGCGGACTTGACTTCCCTGCAGCAGAAATATTCGAGCAGGTCGTGAACGGCGCCGATGTAATTTTTGTGACGACCACAGACGATGCGATTGGCTCCGTGGCCGAGCGAATTCGGAGAATGCCCAAAGCGAGTGGGCTCAAGGCGGTCTTTCATACGAGCGGCGCGGTGCCCACCACTGCCCTCGCGGTTCTTGCAGATCTGGAGGTTGAGTATGCGAGCGTGCACCCCGTCATGACTTTCTCCGGGGAGATCGGAGATGTGGACCGTCTCAATTCCTGTGAATTCTGCATCGAAGCGGGAACGGAGGCCGGTGTCGAGCTGGCCTCACGACTGTTCGAGAGGCTGGGTGGCGAAATCGTGATGCTAACGGGGGAGGCCAAAGTGCCACACCATCTGGCCTGCGTTCTGGCCTCTAACTTCACGATTCTCCTTATGGACAAGGCGAGACGAGTCCATGAGAAAGCAGGCGTCGGGACCGATGCAAGCCTGACGATGCTTGGGCGACTCGCCCGGGCTTCGATCGCGAATTCCGAGTCGCTGGGGCCGGCGGCCGCTCTCACCGGTCCTTCCGTCAGGGGCGATGTCGAGACCATCATTAACCATGTCCGCTGGCTCCAGGCAAACATGCCCGAGCTTTTGGACATCTATGTGACTTTGAGCAGGCGGACGATCGAACTAGCCTTAAGAGCCGATCGCATCTCGCAAGACCAGGCAGATGGCCTAAAGCGAGTCCTCTCTGAGGCTGATGAAGACTGAAGCAATCGAGATTCGTAGCGTCGGCTGAGAGATTCCGACCACGTGAGACAAGAAATGGTGTAACTCTATTCAAGGAATTCGATCCATCACGGCGAGGCTGATCGCAACGATGCATTAGGCGGAGCAATTGCAGCGCCAGCAACAATCCCGGCTGGCCGCGATCACCCGAATTACGCTAGGAATTTGGATCAAAGACGGCCGGCAAATCACTTGACCATCGCGCTCTGCCGATATACTATATAATGTGTGGGTATTTAATATATAGGGGAATCTAATGGAAGATATGGATAAGGAAGAATTAGAGCAGCCTGACACTAAAGGGGGCTCAAAGCTCCCCAAATACGAAATCCCAGAGGACCAGCGCGGTGACGCGACTTACAGCGCGGACAGCATAAAGGTCCTAGGCGATATCGAGGCTGTCCGAGAGCGTCCGGCGATGTATATCGGCAGCACAGATGAGAATGGTCTGCATCATCTTGTTTACGAGATCGTGGATAATTCGGTCGATGAGGCGATGGCCGGCTACTGCACCAAGATCAAGGTCACGATACACTCCGACAACTCGGTTACGGTCTCGGACGATGCGAGAGGTATTCCCGTTGACTGGCACGAGGGCGAGAATAAGTCTGCTGCTGAGGTAGTAATGACAACACTGCACGCGGGCGGCAAGTTCGAGGCAGGGGCCTATAAGGTGTCCGGTGGTCTTCACGGTGTCGGTCTATCGGCAGTCAATGCCCTATCCGAATGGCTGGAGCTCGAGATAAAAAAGGACGGCCAAATATATCACCAGAGCTATAAGCGCGGCTTTGCCGTTAGCCAATTGAAAACGGTCGGAACCACCAAGTCGCACGGCACCAAGATCAGATTTATGCCTGACCGGGCCATATTCGAGGAAACTGAGATGAACTACAGCACGATTGCGCGTCGTCTCAAGAATCTCTCGTATCTCAACCGGGGGCTCAAGATAGAGCTTACGGACAGCAGGACCGGGAAGCACGAGGTGTTCCATACTACAGGCGGACTGTCCTCCTTTGTTGCGGACCTCAATAGGGCGGAGCGAAGACAACTTCTCTTCAAGCCGCTTGCTTTCGCCTCTCAGGTTGATGACATCGGCATCGACCTCGCGATGGGATTTAACGATGGCTATCGCAGCAACCTCATGACATTTGCGAATAATGTCATGACGAAGGAGGGGGGAACTCATCTCTCCGGGTTCAGAGCTGCTCTGACGAAGAGCATTAATACATACGGCCAAAAGAACAACCTCTTCAAGGACCTGAAAGAACTACCGAGCGGTGACGATGTCCGCGAAGGGCTGATAGCCGTCATGAGTGTCAAACTACGCCACCCGCAGTTCGAGGGACAGACCAAGACCAAGCTGGGCAACAGCGAGGTCAAGGGGGTCGTGGAGTCGGCCGTCGGCGAATACCTGCGCACTTTTTTCGAGGAGAATCCAACCGAGGCGAAGAAGATAGTCTCGAAGGTAGCCAATGCAACGCGAGCGAGGTCAGCCGCGCGGAGCGCGAGGGAGCTTGCGAGGCGTAAGAGCGTCCTGGAATCGAGCCCCCTGCCGGGGAAATTGGCCGATTGCTCCGAGAGAGACCCGGAAAAGACTGAACTATTGCTGGTCGAGGGCGATTCAGCGGGAGGTAACGCCAAGCAAGGGCGCGACAGAACCTTCCAGGCGATATTGCCCCTCAGGGGAAAGATACTCAATGTCGAAAAGGTCAGCCAGGATAAGATGCTCGCGAATGACGCGATCAAGATGATTATATCCGCACTCGGCGCCGGCGTCGGACAGGAGCAATTCTCGATAGATAAGCTCCGATACGGCAGGATCATTATTATGACGGATGCCGATGTGGATGGCTCTCACATCACGACCCTGCTTCTCACTTTCTTCTTCCGATACATGAAGGAGGTTGTAACCACGGGTCGCCTGTATATAGCTCAGCCGCCACTCTATAAGGTCCGCTCTGGCAAGAAGGAGACCTATCTCAGGCAGGACCGGGAGCTCGAACGCTACCTGCTGGAGAGGGGATCGTCCGACTCCGTTCTTCGCAATAACGGCGACGAATTGGTCGGCGATGAGCTCAGAGCCTATCTGCAGAAAGTCGCTAAGTACACTGAGGCGATAAGCCACATAAGGGGCCTTGGATTGCCAATCGAGGTCGTCGATGCACTGGCGAGGCTCGATATTGTTGACGAGAGCGTATTCGAGACCAGGGATGCAACAGCGGAGCTGATATCCAAACTGAAGGATATCGTCAAAACTCCCGGGATAGACCTGGTCATACAGCTGCTCCCAAATGACGATTCAGGTCTATTCGAAGTACTGGTAACCGATAGGCGGCAGACCTCGGTCAGGCTGTCACGTATCAACTGGTTCTTCATCTCGTCCGGAATGTATCGCGACTACGTCGAGCTCAGGGACCAGCTGTGGAAGCCGCCGCTGGTCTTGGTGGCGGATGACAAGACAATAGAGGTCACCTCATACGACGTATTGATGGAGCACGTCAAGACGGTAGGGAGCAAGGGCCTGGCGATACAGCGCTACAAGGGGCTTGGTGAAATGAATCCCATCCAGCTATGGGAGACGACGATGGAGCCTGAGAGCAGAACGCTCGTTCGTGTGACAATCGAGGATGCACTTGCCGCCGACGATCTATTCACGAAGTTGATGGGAGCACAGATACAGCCACGGCGCGAATTCATCGAGCAGAATGCTCTCCTGGTCAGGAATTTGGATGTCTGATCCAGGGGAACAAGAGCGAAGAGCAGCTGGAGCGAAGAGAGACGCTTCAATCGAGCCCATTCAACTCAACAAGGATCTGAATAAGTGATCGCGACACATGTTCTGGAAAACGGAATAACTCTGCTCTGTGAGCCAATCGAATATGTCAAATCGGTGTCTATACTGGTGCGCGTCAACACCGAGCCGCCGACCCAATGGAGAAGAGAGGGAGGAGTCAGGCACTTCATAGAACACCTTCTCTTCAAGGGGACCAAGTCGAGAAGCGCGCTCGATATCGCGAAGGCCATCGATTCTATCGGGGGCGCGCTCGACGCTTGGACGGACCACGAGTCGACTTCGTTCTCGGCAAAGGTCCTTGACAAGCACTTCGATAAGGGGCTCGAGATACTATCCGACCTGGTTACCGGGCCAAGATTCGATGAGAATGACATCAGCATGGAGCGTAAGGTCATCCTGGATGAGATACTACGTGAGATGAATGACCCCGGATCGAACACGATCGACCAATATATGACCGATGCATGGCCGAACCACCCGAGCGGGATGCTGCTAATCGGAACGCAACGCATAATTTCCCGAATGCCCCGAGAGACGATAGTCAGCTATTACCAGGAGAATTACGTCGGTCGGAATATGGTCGTCGCATGCTGCGGGAATATCGAGCCATCCGCATTTTTCGAGGCTGCAGCGAAGAATTTTGGCAATCTTCCCAGTGACGGAGGGGAGGATCAGAGTATTTTCGGTCCGGCTGAATACGTCTCTCAGAAAAAGTCATACACGAGGAACTTCGACCACATAAATTTGTGCCTGGGCGTCAAGGGCTTGCCATACAAGAACCCCTATCGATACGAATACGCGGTCCTCGACACTCTTCTCGGCGGCGGGGTAAGTAGCCGCCTATTCCAGGAGATCAGGGAGAAGCGGGGGCTCTGCTACTCGATAATTTCCTTTTCGATAAAGAGGAGGGACGCAGGCCTTTTGGCAATACACTCGGCCTGCGGAAAGAAGAGCGTCAAGCGCCTCATCAATCTGATAGTTGATGAACTGAGGCGATTGGTCACGGACGGAGTGGGTGTCGAGGAGGTGAATGCCACCAAGGAGCATCTGAAAGGCAGCCTGATGCTCGCGCTGGAGTCGACGCATGCCAGGGTTATGAGATTGGCGAGAGGCCACATTTACTTCGGCAAAGTTTTCTCGCTGGACGAAATATGCGCCGGAGTCGATGTCGTTTCGCCGGATTCGGTCAACAGCCTCGTCCAATTGCTCTTCACCGACGGCGATCTGGGAATTACGATGGTGGGCAACATGGATGACTCAATTGTGAATAAGATCGATCTATCGCTCCGCAAATGAAACGAGAATCGAGCTTGGCTTGACATATCTAAAGCTCATCGACCGTTACTTCGGGAAGAGAAAGACCCTATCGGAGTTGGAGCAGATTGTGGAGCGCCTGCGAGAAGAGGGCCGGAAGGTCGTCCTCGCGAACGGATGCTTCGACATCCTCCACGTTGGGCATACCAGGTACCTCTCCGCGGCGAAATCACTCGGAGATTGTCTGATCGTCGCGGTCAACAGCGACAGCTCCGTCAGGGAGCTCAAAGGCCCCGGAAGACCTGTCATGGACGAAGATGCTAGAGCAGAAATCATCTGCGGTCTCGAGGCGACAGATTGGGTCTGTGTGTTCTATGAGCTAAATGTCTCGGAATTCATAGGGCGTTTGAGACCGGATATCCAGGCCAAAGGAACAGACTATACCGAGGACAACGTCCCGGAGCGAGAGATGGTGAAGAGCTATGGCGGGAGCGTCGCGATATGCGGAGACCCCAAGGACCATGCCACCAAGAGCGTCATCGCGAGGATAAGGAACTCCGCGGGGTAGGAGAGCGATGATTTCCGTCGTCATCCCAACCTACAACAGCAGGGGCTTTCTCGCCGCGTGTCTGGAGGGGCTGCTCGAACAGGATCACAATCCGTCGGAATTCGAGGTCATTATCTCGGATGACGGCTCCAATGACGGAACCGCCTCATTGGTTGAAAGCCTGGCTCCCCGGTTTGCAGCCCGAGGCATTTCGCTGGAATACCTCCACAACATTAGAGGCGGCGCAGGGGCTGCCCGAAATGCCGGAATACTCGCCTCCAAAGGCGAGATCGTGGCGTTCACGGACGCGGATTGCGTGCCCGGCAAGTCATGGTTGTCTGCAATCGACTGCTATTTTTCGAACCACCCTGAGCACTTGGGCGTAGGGGGAAAGACGATATCAGAGCCGGAGCATATCACACCATTCACGCATCAGGTCGAAAATACCCTCGAGTACAGCTACCCTACCTGCAATGTCGCCTATAGGAGGGACACTCTCCTCGAGGTCGGGATGTTCGAAGTGACATTCCCATATCCCAATTGCCGATTCCTCGGGACACCCGACAACGAAGACTGGGACATCACGTTCAAGGTGGAGTCGATTGGCGAGATCGGATTTTCGAATGATGCGCTCGTTGTGCACCCTCCTCGTCCGACCACGATGCGAAAACTCCTGACACGCACTCGGAACCTCGAGAGTGAGTTCTACTTGTATGAGCGTCATCCATCGCTGTATCGTAAATCAGTGCATAGGCATCCCCTGCGTGTGTTGTTGTACCACCGGGCGCTCGTGCAGCCGGCGCTCAAATTGTTTCGCTTTCGACGTTTCATATACGCTCGTCCATTGCTGTATTTGAAGATGGTGGTCCTGCTCTGCTTGCAGACGGTGTATATATGGATTCTGACTCCCTTTTTTTTGGTCCGACATTTGGCTCGAAAACGATTATCATCCCCGTGGGGGCTGCCTTGAGGCAAGCGCTCAGGACTGGAGGCAGGATTCGCTCTTTTTCATTCACACAGATGGACATCTCGCTTGCCAAATGGATGTCGCGTGGCAGAATTAGCTGTCGGTTAGTCTAATATGTGTCAAAAACCTCGAAATTAGTGGCGACATGAAAGTCAAGATCATAGCGGGTAGCCTTCTTCTCACTTTGTGGGTCTTACTGACATTCCTGGTTCTTGCCAGGATGCCGAGGTTCTCGGGGCAGAGCACAAAAGTCCCTGATGTCGCATCCGCGCCCAG
>JAFGIT010000161.1 GCA_016929465.1 Candidatus Coatesiibacteriota bacterium
AATACGCCTTCCACGCGGTACTGATGCCGAACCCGGAGGTCGGGATTGGTGATGGAAATCCGAGGATCTGCTCATCTCATGAGCCCCCATCCCATGGCCGGAGTTCGCAAGGGGCCGGGAGCGGCTGAAACCGGAAGTCAGCCTGGGAGATTGTGTATGCTCTCGTTCGCCCATCCATTTCGCTTGCATTTGCAGTCCGGGGAGCCTATTGTACTCTTGCAGCTGTACTTTCCCGGAGTACAGCTTGGGTCTGACACTGCCAAGGTCGAATTATATAAACGTACTATGACTCTGTCCTGAAGGAGTAGAGCAATGAGAGCAGCTGCTATTTCGGCCTTGATTGTCGCCGCGCTGAGCCTTTGCGGTTCATCCCTGGCCACCCAATTCGACACCTTTACAAACACCAACATCAACACCGAGGCCATTCTTTTCGACGGCCCTTTCATCTGGGTGGGGACGGACGGAGGCCTCGTGAGGTGGTGCCTTGCTGATGGATCGAGTGAGAAATTCACAACTTCGAGGGGACTCGTCCACAATCAGGTGTCATCACTCGCGAAAGACTTATCCTCGGGCATCTGGGCCGGGGCATTCGCGGGCGCCAGTCGGTTCTACAAGGAGATGTGGATGAATCTCGACGAAACAACGGGCTTGGTAAGCCCAAGAGTCGAGGCCGTGTACACAGATGACTCGGGCAACGTCTGGTTCGGAACAACGGGCGGCGCAACGGTCTATGACTGGGATGAATTCACGAGCTATACGACCGATGACGGCCTTTCAGACGGCTGGATAAAGGACATAGTCGAGTACTCTGGCAAGATGTACTTCGCCACCAGTCAAGGTCTTGCGGTGTTCGATGGCGTGGCCTGGGATACGATAACTACGTCGGATGGGCTCCCCGGCAATAACATCAATTGCCTGACCGCTTCCTTGGACGGTCTGTTCGTGGGAACCCATGGCGTTGGTGTATGCTTCTTCGACGGGAATTCGTGGCGTTCGTTCAGCGGGTCCGATGGAATCGATGGTTCCGTCATCAAGGACCTGTTCACAGACCCGAGCGGCAACGTATGGGCCGTAACCGAGCTGGGCGTTTCGCTTTACTTCGACTCCAACTGGCTCTCCTTCGACCATTTAGATGGCCTTCCTGACGACCAATTGCTATCGATCGCTGCCGATGGTTCGGGAAAGGTCGCCGTCGGTACCGCACACCAGGGCCTTTGGTGCTGGTGCGAAGGGAGTGCCATTCTGCTCGGGTCGCCTGCAGGGGTGCTGGACAACCAGGTCCGTAGTGTCACATCAACTGCCGATGGCAAGCAATGGTTTGGGTGTGACGGTGGTCTTTCCTGTCTACAGCCGGGAGGGATCTGGACCTCTCACGCCAAGGTCGATGGCCAGGACATTGGAACGGTGAACGACATCGTGGAAGGCATTGATGGGGGAGTCTGGATTGCCACCGCAGAGAGCGGACTGCTTCATCTTGCAGATGGCGACGTATGGACTGTCTATGGCGTCACCGATGGTCTTTGCGATAACAGAGTTCATTCGCTTGCGATCCACGAAGGAGTGATTTACGCCGGGACCGGGATGGGCCTGTCGATCTTGACTGGGACGCAATTTCAGTCGATTACCGCCGGTGATGGCCTGCCATTCGACTCGGTCGAATCTGTGGCCATCGACCCAAATGGACGGATTTTGATGGGCAATCGCTCAACGGCCGGGGGATTAGCCATCCTCGATGACGGGGAGATAAGCCACTACACGACCGACGACGGACTACCCTCGAACAGCATCTACTCGATAAACGCGGAGAGAGACGGAATGGTCTGGCTTGGCACTAACATGGGGGCAGTCGAATGGGACTCCGATGGAATGACCATTTTCAACAAGAGCGACGGGCTGGCTGGCTTCTTGGTAACCGAGATCAGCTATGGGCCAAAAGATGACGTCTGGTTCGGAACCACAAATGGGATTTCGTGTTTCGACGGCGTCTCATTCGAGAGCCTAACACAGAGCAACGGGCTGGCCGACAACAGGGTAGAGGGCATCTGCACAGATCTGAATGGAGATATTTGGGTGGCGACGCTCGGCGGAGTAACGAGAATCCGTCTGCAGCCAAGCGATAGACCGACGATAGCGGTCTCGGTCTCGAGTCCCAACTATTCCCTGGGAGACAGTGTCAAGTGCTCATTGTCGCTCTCTAATCCCGGAGACACCAGGTCCCTGGACTTCTATCTCGGGTTGATCGACGACAGCAACACAATCTACTGCTTCGGACCAAACGGCGGCTGGCTCGAGGGCAATATCTGCCCGTGGGCACAGGGATTCATCGCCCCAGCTGGTGTGCGCATGACGCTCGATCCATTCCTTACGATCGATCTACCTTCATACTTCCCGCCGATCTTCGAGTCCGGGTATTACACGTTCGCAGCTGCAATCTGCGACGAAGGTTCTACGGAGTTCATCGGTGACGTTAGCCTTGCGACATTCGAGCTCATGGCTCTGATGGTGCCGTAGCTGGCCCGATCTCTGCGCCATCTCGCAATGGGCGCCGCGCACGCGAGGCCAATCAGTTCGCGCCCTGGCGGTCGATGATTTTCTTGAAGGTCTTGAGGATGATCTTGATGTCGAGTGAGAGGCAATGGTTTCGCATGTAATACATGTCATATCGGAGCTTCGCATTGATCGACAAGTCATCCCTGCCGCTGATCTGTGCAAGTCCTGTTACGCCTGGCTGGGCGTCGAGGACTCGTCTCTGCCATCGCTCGTATTCCGCAACGATTGAGGGTACTTCGGGCCTCGGCCCTACGAGGCTCATCTCGCCCTTCAATACGTTCACGAGCTGCGGCAACTCGTCGATGCTCGAATATCGCAGGAATTTTCCTATTCGAGTTATCCGCGGGTCATTCCTCTCGGTGAGAACCGGGCCGAGCTTGTCGGCATCCTGCACCATCGTCCGGAACTTGTAAATCTTGAAGAGCTTGCCGCCTCTCATAACTCTCGTCTGAGCGAAAATGATCGGGCCCTTGGAGGAGAGCTTCACGGCGATCGCGGCAAGCAGGAAGATCGGCGAGAGCACGATCAGACTAATTGAGGAGACCACTACATCGAAGATCCGCTTCACGATCTTCTGCTCTCTTCGGATGCGATTCTCGAAGAAACTCATGAGGAGGAGATTGGCGGTATCATCCATCGGGGCCTTTTGAGTGATAATCTCATAGAAGCTGGGGACAATGCTGTACTCGGTGGATGTCTCGTCACAGATCAAAATGAAGTCCGAGATTGTCGCACGATCGACTGAGGGCATCGCGATTACTACTCGATCGACCCGGTGCTCCTTTATGATCTCCCTGATATTCTCTCGCGTCCCGAGAATCTCGAAGCCCGAGACGACGGAGCCGGTCTTCTCCGGATTGTCATCGACGAATCCGACGATCTCGTGCTTCTTGTCTATCGAATCACGCATCTGGGTCGCTATTCTCGCCCCCGCGTTCCCCGCACCGACTATAAGGACGCGCCTGGTCTCCCTGGCTGATTTCAAAAGGAGTCTTGTGTCGATGTATGCCCTCCACGAAAAAAGCAGAATCGCGTCGAGCAAGAAAAATGCGAGCATAACGTCCTTCGGGAATGAGTGCTCCTCGAAGGCAAACACGTAGGCTATCAAGAGAAGCGTGGAGGCGGCGCAGGCTTTGATCGCGGAGAAGAGCAGCCGGATCTTGTCCCTCAGAGTCTCAATGTGATACAGGCCGAAGTAGTAGTAGCATAGCAGCGATATTCCAATCGCAAGAAGGCCGACTCGCCAATGAGTCAAAGCGTCTTTGACTCCGTCGCCAACGCCCTTCGAGAATACGAAACCAAGAAGAAACGCCAAGATGACAAGGAGAAAATCTGCCAGGATTATCTGCCACCAGTTCGACTTATTCAGGAGCTTCATGTCACTCTGTCCCTGGTTTGTATTGGTCTAGCCGATGAGGTTATATTTCAATATGCAATAGATGGCCCTTATTCCATCTCGCCAGCCGATCTTCTTGCCCTCGATATAGGTGCGGCCGCTGTATGATATCCCCACTTCAAAGACACGGGCCTTCGCCTTCGCGATTTTCGCCGTCACTTCCGGCTCGAAACCAAACCTGTCTTCCTTGAGGTCGATGGATTTGATCAGCGAAGCCCGAAACGCCTTGTAGCATGTCTCCATATCGGACAGGTTCAAGTCGGTGAACATGTTGGACAAAATTGTGAACACGCGATTCCCTAGGTAATGCCAGAAGTATAGAACTCTATGTTCTTCGCTGCCCTTAAAGCGTGACCCGAAGACTGCGTCAGCTCTTCCATCGAGTATCGGGCGCAATATCCTATGATATTCGTTGGGATCGTACTCGAGGTCTGCGTCTTGGATGATGATGACGTCTCCACTTGCGGCCTTTATGCCGTTTCTGACCGCCGCGCCCTTCCCCATATTCCTGTCGTGAAGAATCAGTTTGCCTATGTGATTCTGCATTTGGGGATAGATATCCCGTGTGCCATCAGTTGAGAAATCATCTACAACGACGATCTCCTTGTCCATATCAACCGCGAGGACCCTCCTCAGGAGTTCCTCGATCGTATCCTTTTCGTTATAGACAGGGATAACTACGGATAACCTCATCGCCTCTTCAGTCTCCTCAAGCTCTTCAACAAGGCGAGATACCCCATCGAGGTCCTCACCAACCTCAATTTACTACTACCATGCTTCCTATCATACCTAAGCGAAAGAGGGATTTCAGCCGCCTTTGCGCCAATCGAGAGAATCTTGATCAAGATTTCCGCATTACAGGAGAAGTCGGCTCGAGTGATAAAATGGTCCCCAAAAGTGTCGAGAGCTTCTCTGATGCAGGATGCTCTGTATGCTCTGAAGCCTGATGTGTAATCCCTTACGCCCACCGCCGGATAGACTGTGGAGAGAACAACCGCTGCTGCTCTGCTCAGCATTCGCCGATAGAGCGACAGGCCAATCACCTCTCCGCCGCTTTCGAATCTGGATGCGATTACTACATCGAAGCCCTCGGAGAGTTTGCTGGTGAGAGGCAGGAATAGTTGCGGGGGGTGAGTGTTGTCCGCATCGAGCGTGCATATCAGGTCACCGTCATCGCATTCGGGAGCGAGTTCTTTGAAACCAGTGAATAGCGCGCTTCCGAGCCCCATATTCCGGGAATGCCTTATCAGATTGACGGTGCGATCCTTCGAGCAGTTGCTCATAATGGACGCGGTCTCGTCGGTGCTTCCGTCATCGACAACGGTGATATCGTACTCGAAAGGAGCTTTCTCGAGCACCGATATGCAGGATGGTATTAGGATAGCGAGGTTCTCTGCCTCGTTAAAGGATGGCAGGAGGAGTCTAAATTTCAACTGCGATGTCCCTGAAAATGAGGAGTAAGTATCCCTGGGGACCGCTTAGGCTTTCTTCGCTCTTCCGGCGGAGCCCCCCGAACCGGCCTGAATATCTGATGTCTGAACCTTCGGCTTCATGGACTTGAGCGATAGGGCCTTCAGTTTAGCAATTTGATCGACCGGACCTTCGCCGACATATTCGGGAATCAAGCGGCGCATCATCTTGAAGGTCTCCTGGAGGTCTCCCTGCTTCGTGGCGTTGATCAGGGCGTCAATCTGCTCTCTCGTCCTGGCCGTATCCCTCTGCTCCCGCGCGGCGACCAAGATGTCCTCATGCTCCGTGGTTCCGAGATTCTCACCTTCCAGCAGCAATTCCTCGTATAGCTTCTCGCCTGGCCTAAGACCCGTATATACAATTTCTATATCCTCTCCCGGCGTCAGTCCGGATAACCTTATCAAGTCTCTGGCCAGATCGATTATCCTTATCTGCTCGCCCATCTTGAGAACGAATACTTCACCGCCGTGACCCATGGTTGCGGCCTCGAGCACGAGCTGAACTGCTTCTGGAATGGTCATGAAGTAACGCGTGACATCCGGATGGGTGACCGTTACTGGGCCGCCTTGACGAATCTGTCTCATGAACAGCGGCACGACGCTTCCGGTCGAGCCGAGGACGTTCCCAAAACGAACGGTCATGAAGGCCGTACTGGCCGAATTCACGCAGTCTTGAACGAAGAGCTCGGCCATGCGCTTCGAAGCACCCATTATGCTAGTCGGATTCACCGCTTTGTCGGTCGATATGAGAACGAAGGAATCCGCGCCGAATTCGATGGCGGCCTCCGCCAGGATTGAAGTGCCCAGCACGTTATTCTTGAAGGCCTCCATCGGATTGCTCTCCATTAGCGGCACGTGCTTGTGTGCCGCCGCATGGAATATGACATGTGGTCTCGCAGCCTCGAAGACCTTTCTGACTCGCTTCCGATCGCAGATATCGGCAACCATTGTCGCATGCTTGACCGTTGGAACCATCTCGCGTTCGAGCTCGTAATCAATGGCATATAGGCAGTTCTCCGCCTGCTCGAGGAGTATGAGAACCTCGGGATCGTATTTGGCCACCTGCCGGCAGAGCTCGGAGCCAATCGACCCGCCGGCCCCAGTCACAATTATCCTCTTGTTGCCGATTGAGCTTAGGATGCGCTCGGTGCTCAACTGGATTGGAGGCCTGCGCAGAAGGTCTTCGACCTGCACATCTCGGATCTGGTTTACCGAGACCATTCCCTTTATTATGTCTCCAAGTGGAGGCAGTGTTCGGAACTTGACGTTCTCCTCCTTGCATACGTCAATGATACGTCTTACCTGCGCGCCGCTCGCCTTGGGCATTGCGATGATGACTTCCTCAACTCCGCTGTCAGCAGAGACTTCCCCTATCTCACCTATCGTCCCCAAGACGGGAACGCCGTGGATCCTGGTGCCGACGAGGTCTGGGTCCTCGGTGATCAATCCGACGGGCTCTAGTCCAACTGACGGGCTATTGAATATCTCCCGGGTCAGCATCTCGGCCGGGTCCCCGTCACCCACGATGAGCACCTTCCGCATTGACTTGGGCTGTTGAAGGACAATCAGACGGTAGCCTCTAGCGAGGAACCGAACTGCGCCAACTGCGAATATCGTGAGCAGCCAGTCGATTATATAAACGGGAACCGGGCAAGTTTCGAGATCATATATCAGAACGACCGCGACTATTGAAAGCACGGTTGCCATGCATGTGGCTCTTATGACAATCAGAAGGTCAACCATACTCGCATAGCGCCATATACCTTTGTAGCATCCTGACAGGTAGTAGGAGAGCATCTTGATTGCTAGAACAATGAGAATCGTCTCCCTGAAGAGCTGGGCTCTACTCTCAGGTAGGGGGAACTCGAACTTCAAATAGAAGGCCAAGAGGTAGCAGCCCAAAACTGCTAACGCGTCGGCGAACATCAGTAGAAGTCGCTTCTCTCGCGACGTTAGATCACGCATCCCTCAGTCCTTTTAGCTCCATCAGTCCGATTACGAAAACCTGTCACAGCTCGAAAATCTGCTACACACTCTGCGGCGCCAGCATCTTGAGGATGCTCTGAACCTCCGAAATTCGGAATGGCTTCACCATAACCGAATTGGCTCCGTATTTGAGAGCCTTTTCAACCATTTCGCGATTCGCGGCCGCGGTCATAATGATTACGATAACCCCCGGATACACGGATTTGATCATTTTGATGGCCTCGCATCCGTCCAAGACGGGCATATAGAGATCCATGAAGACGACGTCATACTCCTTGCTCCGCGCCATCTCGAGCCCCTGCTGACCATCGCAGGCAACATCGACCTTGTACTTGCGCTTCGGCAAGGCATCAACTATCACATCGCATATCGCCTGCTCGTCATCAACCACCAGGACATTGTAGATCTTATTCTTCATATCAATCCTCGCCCTCAAATATACGAATCAGGTCAATGAGCATTCTCAAATCCGCGAGCCTACTACATGCGCCTTGAATAAGCATATACTCTATAGAACGGCTTATGCATATCGACCTCATTCAGGATTGCACCGAGAATTCGGCATCCGACGTTCTCCAGCATCTGAACGGCGACCCCGGTCTGCTGGCGAGAGGTGCGATCTGCCCTCACCACGATCAATGCATCCCCGAGTATTGTCCCGATCACCACAGCATCAGTCAGGCCAATAATGGGTGGTGCATCGGCGAGAAGCACATCGAATTGCCCCGCCAAATCAGTCAACAGGTCTCGAACCGTTGAGGATGACAACAGCTCCGCCGGATTCGGCAGAAGCGGGCCGCTTGGGAGCAAATGCAGCCTATCGAACACAGTATGGCTAATTGCCATATTGGGCTCAATTCCGTCGAATACGATGCTGGATAGCCCAACAGAATTGTCGATACCCAGAAAGCTATGAAGGACCGGATTTCTCAGGTCCATATCCACCAACAACGTCCTTTTTCCGGCATTCGCCATTGCGATGCCGAGATTCGTTGCAGTGGTGGATTTGCCCTCCTGCGGCGATGCGCTTGTCAAGAAGAGGCTGTTGATGCCGCCCTGATTCATGCGGACAAGCAGATTCGTTCGTAAGGTCCTGAACGATTCGACGACGACATCATCGCTGGCAAAGAACTTGACACGCTCGAACATCTTCGCTTCATCGGCGCCCTTGGCAAGGCGCAATGAGTGCTTGCGTTTGGCGGACTCCAATAGAACAGTCTCTTCTGCCGAGAAGACACCTGTTCCCTCTCTTATGTCCAGCATACATCCGAGCTTCTCGAGCTCCTGTTTTGCTGATTGAGCTGAATCGAAGTTCATTCTGCGGAATGAGAATGGCGGATTATCAACTGCGACCTGAATGTCTTGTCGTGCGGCCCCCTTGCAGAACCTGGCCAGTTTCTCTATGATCGCATTCTTGTCGGCTTCAGGAGAGATGTTATTGACACATACCATGTAGTTATCGAGAGAAGTGGATTTCTTCATCATTTGTCTCTCCGCTGCTTTCTGTGACCGGATGATATATCGGCGAAGCCCAATATCGCTTCCGTGCCCGGCTCAAACCTGGGTATCATCCCGATGACCCACAACCCGAGATGCTTCTCGATATCCTCTGGAGTCTTATATGTCATCTCCAGGTAGTCAATTAAGAAAGCAAGTCCTACACCGATCATAAGGCCAATTATCGACGCGACCACGAGCTTGAGTGCCATTTTCTGAGCAACTGGCTTTGCGGGCACAACGGCCGGCTCGACTACGCTCATTCTTCGCCTGCTGACGCCGCTTTCGACCGCACTCTTCTTTCGCCGCTCTACTAGCAGGTCATATAGCTCCCGGGAAGATGTTACTTCTCTCTCGAGGATTGAATACTGAAGCTCCAAGGCGTTGAGCTTCTGCACATCTTCCTTGTATTCCGAAAGCGTCTTCTCGAGAGACTCCTCGCTAGCCATCAGACTCTGAACCTTAGTCCGCTGTGTATTGACAATGTCCTGCTCCAGGCTGGCTAGCTGAGAATTCAGTAGCCTTATCTTCTCCTTAAGCTCGACGATGACCGGATGCTTGGGCTTGAAAATGCCCTCTTTTTCTCCCAGCTCGGCCTTGAGCTCGTCAATCTGTGACTTCAGCGACGTAACCTCGGTGGAACCATAGCTTGCAAACGTGGGAACAGCCGCAACCGGCCCTTTCTTCAGGGCCTCCTCCAGCGCTTGGAGAGCGATTTCCGCGTTTATCCTCTCTAACCGAACCTGGAGATGGTTCCCTGAGGATGTATTTACTTTCAGCGCCAATTCCTGCTTGCGCTCGTCGAGACCGATGATCCCATTCTCGAGTTTGAAGTCCTGAAATTTCTTCTCTGCATTCTTGACCTTCTCGCGCATGTCAGAGAGCTGTTCCCCGAACCAATCAATCCAGGTATTAGCCTCATTCAGTTCACGTCTGCGGGTCTCTTCTATATATGTGCGGCTTACGGCATTTGCGATCTTGGCTGCCTCAGGTGCCGAAATTGACTCTGCAGCTATTGATACTAGAGTCGCACTCTTATTGAAGCTTATCCTGATTTGTGATCTCAATGATGCTATTCGCGCAATCCTCTCGTTCTCAGAAATTGAGTCGAAGTATGGATCCGAAGTCCGAAGAACAGAACTCATCACTGGCCGGCTTTTCAGCAGAGCCTCCTCGACTTCCGGATCGACTGACTGCTTTGAATATCCGGTCTCATCTATTATTGCCTGGCCCTGCTCGATCAAAATGGTCGAACTTGCCTCATAAACGGGTTCTTCTCTCAGAAGGACTATCAATGCAGGAACAAATACGACTGCAAGCGCGATGAGGACTAGCCAGTATTTCTGACGTATAACGGCCAGATACTGCCTGAGATTGATCTCCTGAGTGTCATCTCGTTCGGTCATTATTCCTCCAGACGAGTTCTATCTAAAATAGCGAGCGAGGGACATGGACGACATCGCCGGGCTGAAGCGGTATATCAGCGCTCTGGTCGCCGCCCTCTATGATTTCATTGATGTTGACCTTGAGAGTGATAACGCCGCCCTCTGTGGTTCTCTTGATCTGGACCCTTGATTTGGCGGCTTCCTCAGTGAAATTGCCAGCCTTCAAAATAGCCCTGAGCACGGTCAGCCCCTTGGTGTAGGGGACGATGCCCGGATTCTTTACTTCGCCAAATACGAGGACATTCCCGCGCTCCAATCCGGAGAATTCGGCGGCCTGTTCACCCGACAGAACATATATTATGTCCCCAGTTAAGACGGGGACATTCAGGTCGCCCTTCGGATCACTCATCAGGTCCAGTAGGTTGACAGTATATTTCGCTGTTTCCGGGGCCTGCCCGATATCTGTTGCGGATTCGGGAAGGCGTATAAGGAATACGGTCTTATTGAAGCCGTTCGTGGGACCACCAGACCTGACTATAATGTCCTTAAGAGTCTCAGTCTCGGCCTGAAGATAGTAGGTCCCGGCTCCCACCATTTCGCCGACGATTGTTATCGGATGACTCTTCCTGTTCTTCAGCGTCACGAAGACCTCGGGCGAGACCAAATAGTCCTTACCCAGGAGCATCTCCACCTCACGGGCAAAGCCGGAGATTGTCAATCCAGATGCCCTGACCTCATTGACCATCGGCAACATCACCGTCCCCTGGGGAAGCACGGTGACGTCCACTGTCTGGCGATAGCCGCCTTTTCCGCTGATTACGACAGTGAGCTCATCCTTGGGGCCGAGCTTGTAGGTCTTGTCAGAGGTGTCAGTATTTATCGGAGCTGCAACCATCACCGGTGGGGAGAATGTGGCGGATGGCGCGACAAATTCCTCCTCAGCTGGTTCGATTTCAGGGGGCCTGTGCTGGCAGCATATTGTGCATAAAAGAGCCAATAACCCCAAAAACACTGCGATATATGCAGCTATCCTATCCACATTGCTGCTCCTTTTCACTAAAGGTTCTGCCAGTCAGCGAGATCATCTCGAAAGCTCATATTCGAAGCAGACAGAAGCATGTACAAGTTCATTATCATACTCGTATGTTTGTATTGTCGAGTCAACTTTCGCAAAAGTATAGCCTGCTCTCAAAGAAAGCCACTTGAGAAACCTGTAGCCGGCCGTCGCGGACAAACGATACACATAATCACGGCGGTCGTTGCCTCTCTCATACCTTCTGCGCTGGACCCGCCCATCCAAAAAGGTCTCTACGCGGTCCAGGAAAATATGCCTTATTGATGTCCTAACGGTCGTTGTAAGATAATATTCACCGGCATACTCCTCACTCGACCAATATCCAGAGTCCGCCGCAAGAAGAGCGCGGGTGTTCCGACCCAAGTCCCTACTTATGCTCAACGAGCCAGTGAAACTTGACCGCTTGCAGTCTCTTGAATCATCCTCGAGATCATTTCTGTGCTTGAGCTCTGTGGTAACGAAGCCAGCCTCGGCCCGAACGACCGTGTCCAGTCCTCTGAGATCTCTATTCACATAGCCTCTTGCGGAATACTCAAACCTGTCATCGCTCGAATCGGATGTCTCGTAGTCGATTAGTCCCCAATCACCAATTATCCCAACCTGGGTCGAATGGCCAAGATTCGCCCCAACGCTCCCGAGCGCAAAATTCTCTTCTCTGTTACGGTATTCTTCCTCCTCTTTACGATGCCATTTTACCGATGTTCGATGGCCCAGCATAAAGACCAGCCTACGTCCCGGCCTGAATTCGAGCTTTTCCGAGGCACTGTTCTCAAAACGCCTTGAGTCAAGATACGGATTGTCAGACCACGACTGAGTGCCAACATCGGAATCGCTCAGACTATCCTCCAAGAACAGAGATAGATTATCAGTGATATACAGCTCACCGCCAAACGCTCCGACATGCGTCCTATAGGAGGTGTGCTTGCGCCCTGAGACATAATACGTACGATAGGACGGGGTGTAGAGTAGCCTGAAATCGCCGATTCCAGCAGTATAATCAAGCTCTATCTCCGGCGAGTATCTAGCGACATAGCCCTCATTTACCGTGTAGTCAGCCTCTTCCTTCTCCTCGTCGCTCAAGAGAAGCGGATTGCGTTCGTATTCGCCCGTGACTTCGAGGCTCGTCCTCAGAGTAAATGCCCCTTTGGCCAAGATCGGAAGACCTAGCAAGAAAGATGCAAGTGAGAAGGCAGCAAGTATGTTGGATTTAAAACGCATGATCACTCCATGTTGATCCGCCAATTGTCTGCAAAATTCTCTCAGAAAGAGAACAGGCAATTGACTCGACAGCAGATAAATGGCGGCATCCCCGCCCGCCAACACAATATACGGTATCGTCTTTCATGGTTAGCTTCAAGCCAATTATCTGTTCAGAGGGTCGGATATACCTGTTCCGATGAGATGTATTTACGAGAATATAGCGGGTCATAGAGCTGCCGGATAGTACTATTTCGCGCGGCGGAGATCAGATTTCCAGATCTGAGTTCTCTCGGTATTTCTCCCTGGTGCCCCGATGCCCAAATGAGAATGTGCGATACGAAAACGCCCCACTGGAATCTGCATCAGCAGACTTTGATATGTGAATGCCACGTGCCTTGAGGGCCGCAATCAGTCGCTTGATCACATATTGCCCCGAATCGTTATTGGTCTCCGGCAACATGATAAGGACCCATGGATGTCTATAGGCCACCAGGTCGGAATTCCTGAGATTGGGAGTGAAGATGCGCAAGATCATCTTCGCCAGCTCTGTGTCTTGAGTCAACCCAAACTCCGCCCTGGCCTGAGTAAGGTCGTTGAGATCTACCTTTATGAGCGTTAAAGCACGTAAATACCGAATGGCTCTATCGATCTCCTCCTTGACTCTGACCGCGAAATACGCGGCCGTTTTGCACCCGTACTCCTGGTCCTGAACCTGCGATGTCGGATCGGCTTCTTCCCAGACTTTCTCCAGAAAGGCGCGAGCCTCTCGGACAGCGGAGTCCCAACTTGCGCCGGACGGTTCGGGGGCCTTTTCCACTACCGGCGGTTTCTCCCGCTTGGCGGCCATCTCCTCGCGCATCCTGAGGCCCACATCGATCAATGAGAGCAGCTCGCGATACGAATAGGGCTTCTTAAGAAGGCTGTCGAAGACATCTCCGGGGTATTGCTCTCTTAGCGCATACGGGCTGCTGCCTGTGACGAGAATGGAGTATGTACCATGACCGAGGGCTTTTACCTTAGTGATGAGCTCGACGCCATTCATTGCGGGCATCGAGAAGTCTGTGAGAAGAAGATCGCATCCCTCCTCCTCGATGAACTTGAGCGCCTGCCGCGGGGAAACGAAGGTCCTTATATCACACTCGGAC
>JAFGIT010000162.1 GCA_016929465.1 Candidatus Coatesiibacteriota bacterium
AAGTGGAGTGATGCCAAACTGCTCTTGAACAAACGACACCGGGCGCCAGATGGTGCCGGTGAATGATGAAAGGGGCGCCTGCCAAAGGGCAGGAAGCCCCTCCCGAACAAGCGAAAAAAGGATCGCCCCAACCAGAATCACCGATGTGGAGGCGCAGACCAACAGAGTCGGTCTGACCCACCAGTCTGCGCCTTGTCTATTTGACTTCTTCATAGTCCGAGTGGGACGAATTTCATCTTCTCGACGATTTTCTGGCCTTCAGGGCTCTTCACGAAAAGCAGGAAGCCTTTCGTGGCACCCGTTGGCTCACCATTGGTGTACATAAGAAGCGGGCGCGAGATCGGATAATCACCGCTCATAACGGTTGCCGCGGAAGGTGTGACCGCACTGCCCGATGGAGTCTTCTTCACCTTGATCATCTTAACGTCAGAGGTCAACGCATAGCCCAAGCCGATGTAGCCAATAGAGTACTTGTCCTGCGTCACCGAATTCGCGATGGCGGAATTGGATGGCAGCATCTTCGCTTTGATTGAATAATCGTCCTTACGCAGGACATGTTCCTGGAAGAATACGTATGTCCCGGAAGATGTGTCTCGTGTGAGAACGCCGATCTTCTTGTTGGAGCCACCGACCTCTTTCCAGTTGGTGTAGCTGCCGTTGAATATCTTGTGGATCTGTTCGAGCGTCAGCTCGCTCACCGGATTGTCCTTGTTGACGACTATCGAGATGCCATCATAAGCGACGATATGCTCGATGGGAGTGATATTAAGCTTGGCAGCCCTATCCTTCTCCTTGTCTTTCCAGGTCCTCGAGCAGATGGCGATGTCCGCCGTTCCATTCAGCATAGCTGCGACACCGGTCCCGGAGCCTCCGCCTGTCACGGAGATCGAGACGTTCGTTCTTAGCTTCATATACTCCTCTGCCCACGCGCTTGCCAGGTTGACTATCGTGTCAGACCCCTTGACAACCACCTGCTGGCTATATTGAGCACTTGCGGGTGGTGAAAGAGGGACGACCAGCATCATCAGGACCAGCGGCGCAATTGTAGCGACCTCTCTAAGCCTGCTAAAGAATTTGAGTTCGGCTAGCATAGCTCTCCTCTCAGTTTTTTTGTTTGCCTTTGCCAAACATTTATTGGGTTCACAATCGAACCTAATCAACACGACAGGACAATGAGGCCGACGGTTGAATATGAGATAACGGAAATGTGAAGAAATTATTAAGAACCGGATGGAAGTCAGTCAGGACCGAAACTGCTGTCTGAAAGCGGGATTAGGCAAGAAGGAAGACCGAACGGAAGGGAGGCTTCCCCCTCTCGTTCACTCCATCGGCAGTTCGATTGTGAAGGTGGAGCCTTCCCCCGGTTGGCTCACGAATGAGACTCTGCCGCCTAACGAGGAGACGATGTGCTTCACGATTGAGAGGCCTAGTCCAGTCCCTCCGAGTCGTCTCGAGCGCGCCTCATCAACACGATAGAAACGCTCGAAGATGCGGTCTTGATGACGCCGCTCAATCCCGATGCCATCATCCCTGACATCTAAAAGGGCAGTCGCACCATTGACTCGAACCTCTATGTCAACACTGCCCCCTTTGTTAGTGTATTTCACCGCGTTATCTATCAAGTTGGCTATCGCGTGCTCCAGAAGGGACTCATTTGCCCTTATGTAAATGTGATCCTCCGGCCCTTTGAATTGGATCGCTATTCCCTTGCCCGCGGCAATATCAGAGAAACTGGTCTTAACGCTTTTTGCGGCGCTGGCGAGGTCGATGGTCGTCTTCTTTATTTCATCCTGACCGGCCTCGAGTGCTGCTAGTTGGAGCAGGTCATCGATTATAGAGTTCATTCGATTCGTGTGCTCGACCACTTTATTTAAAAACTCGGGCAGTCTCTTCGAGTCCTTCATTGCGCCATCCAGTAGCGTCTCGATATAACCCTTGATGAGGGTGATTGGGGTCTTCAGCTCGTGCGAGACATTCGCTACGAAGCTCCTTCTTACCTCCTCGAGACGCCTTATCCGGGTGACATCGCGAGTTACGATCAGCGTGCCAATTCTCTCTCCGTCGCTTCCGATAAATGGCACGGCGTGCAGACTCAGGAGGCGGTTTTGGCCGTTGTGAATCGCGACTTCCTTCTCTGTAGGTTCCATTGTGGAATTTGCTTCATTCACGAATTGGATCAATGAGACCTCTCGCACTGTCTCTATGAGCGGCCTTCCCTTGATATCCTGTCCCTCAGCTCCTATCAGCTCCTTGAAAGCCTCGTTTGCCACCAGGACCTTTCCCGCGTTGTGGATTGTGACAATACCCTCTTTCATGCTTCTAAGAATGGCCTCTCTTTCATTCCGTTCGGCGGCGAGTTCCTGAATGCTCAATTCCAGGTTGTTTGCCATCTCGTTGAATACTTTGCACAGCATTCCAATCTCGTCATCGGAAGAGGCCATGACTCTCACGCTCAATTCCCCTTCGCCCAGTTTCTTTGCCGCGGAACCAAGCTCGTTGAGGGGCCTTAAAATAGCACGGGAGATCAAGCCACCCACGAGCAGTGCGATCACAATGGCTGCCAAGGCGCCCACGCCGAGAGCGGCATATATACCCCAGAGCTGATTTGTGACCTCGTCTTCCGGAACTGCCAGGCGGACGATGGCCTCGGGCTGGTCAGCTGATGGTGCCGGTATCGCGACGTAGAACATCCGCTTGCGCAGGGTCTTGCTAAAGCGGACATTCTCCCCATAGCTGCTTTCAAGCGCGCCCACGACCTCTGGTCTCGAGCCGTGGTTGTCCATTACGTCCGGCTCGCCCAGCGAGTCTCCGCAGACACTTCCGTCGAGGGTCATTACCGTGACCCTCGCCTGTGCGATCTCTCCGAGTTCCTTGCAGATCAAGTCACACTCTCTTGCCCGTTCGTCGTCGGGTATGAGCAGAAATCGTTGCCGTATCAGCTCCGCCCTGATCCTCAAATCAAGAGAGAGCCTCTCGAAGAAGTCATTTCTGAGAGATACACCGGCATAGATCGCGACAGTAAGAACACAGATCGCGATTATAGCGACGTATGAAACGAATAGTGTGCTACGAAGACGCTTCATCCTGTTCGACCGGGTATTTGAATTTGTAGCCCACACCCCTAACGGTTTCAATCAGAGAGCCGTGCAGGCCCAATTTTTTTCTCAAAGCGGCTATATGGACATCGACGGTCCTGTCGAGGACGATCACGTCCTCTCCCCGAACCGAATCCACAATCCTATAGCGGTCATATACTCTTCCGCGTGCGCGCATCAGGAGCTCCAGTATCCTGAATTCGGTGACAGTCAGCGGGACCGCCCTATCTTTGACCTTGGCTTCATAGCGCTCGGTATCGATAGTGATACCACCAGCCTCGATGATCTTGGTCTTCGAATCCTCACCGTCCGCCTTTCTGCGAATTATCGCCCTGACACGCGAGATCAGGACGCGAGGGCTGAAGGGTTTCTTGATGTAATCCTCTGCACCCAGCTCGAGACCGAGCACTTCATCTGCCTCGTCTGTTCTGGCAGTCAGCATGATTATGGGGATGTTAGCAGTCTCTTCTGAAGCTCTCAATCGTTTGCAGACATCTACACCATCGATTTCGGGCAGCATCAGGTCAAGGATGATGAGGTCGGGACGACGCTTCCTTGCTAAAGAAAGCGCCGCCTCCCCATCGTATGCCTTGAGAACGACGTAGCCACCCTTGCTGAGATTGTAGTCGATGAGATCGACTATATCTCTTTCATCATCTACAACTAATATTGTCTTCTGGCTCATGTCGTCAATTTATCGGCTATATTTGTTTGTTTCAAGTTTTCCGATCGTATTGGGTTTGACCTCAGATTGTAGGTAATCTCATGCAGCCTTTTTGTATTTGTCCCATAGTTCATCGAATCTGTTGTTCTTATATGCGGT
>JAFGIT010000163.1 GCA_016929465.1 Candidatus Coatesiibacteriota bacterium
GAACAGGTTCGGGATTATGTAGGTGGAGTCGCAGCTCAGGATACCTCGATGGAGTCCATGAACCAGCGCGTCCTTTAACTCCCGCCTCGCTGAGAGCAGATAGCGGATGTAATCAGCATCCATCAGCTGCAGCGGACCGAGCGCCAGGTTGTAGCCGAAGCCCGCTGCGAGATTAATGCTGTCTATATTGTAGCCTCCCAGGAATAGCCGATACCTGTTCAGGCTCTCGAGCCCCGGTGTGGATAGGACCTTCGCGATATCCCAATCCTGCGAGCCATCGACGTAGCGGAACATATCTCGCTCGGGGCCTTCGGTCATGATCGCAAGGTCGGGATTCGCCGACTTCGAGACCGCGCTGACCTCTCTCAGCAGTTTATAGGCTGCGTAGTTGAAATTGTTCCCGCCGGGTGGGTGGTCGTGGAGCGGGCTGTGACAGACCCAGTCCCA
This sequence comes from Candidatus Coatesiibacteriota bacterium, assembly GCA_016929465.1. Classification (GTDB taxonomy): domain Bacteria; phylum B130-G9; class B130-G9; order B130-G9; family B130-G9; genus JAFGIT01. Next base: position 448 of record JAFGIT010000163.1, read on the forward strand.
CTGGAATCCATACGAGTCGAAATAAAGGCCATCGATCACGAGCGAATCCGTCAGGTCAAAACACACCCTGGAGAGGTAATCGAGCCATTCGAGCGAGTCCGGACAGAGGGTCCAGTTATTAACATAGGGGTCGTAATATCGCCCATCCTCATCGATCATCGACCATTCCGCGCCGTGGGCGTGTCCAGCCTCGGAATCGACGTGAATGATGAACGGCTCGACATAGAGAATGACGCGGCCGTCCTGCTCGTGCACCGCCTCGATCCCTTCTCTGAACGCCTTCTCGCCGCCGAAGTCCGTCCGCGCTTTATACTCGCCTTTATTTACCCAGCATGAATAAGGGTCTTCGCAGCGGCCGATACCTTCCCAGAAGTCGGTCAGGTAGAGCACGCTGGTTCCCATTCGCTGCGCCTCGTCGAGAAGTGCCGGGAGCTCATAGAAGCTATTGATCTTCTCACAGAGGACCTGGACGGGAATCGTCAGAAGAGAGCCACCAGAGGTCTCTGACGACGGTGCATAGATCGCGACCGTCTCAGAGAACCAGCCCGGGATCTCGTCGCGCACCAGGTTTTTCGGCTCCCTTGGCACCTCGATGGAGAGGTAACCATAATCGGAGACGTCCATGGAATTTGCGTCGGGTGGGTAGATTATGAGGTTGACGTTGTGATAGCCCCATTCGGCTGTCCAATAGAGAAAAGTCGTCGCGGATTCCTGTGCCTCGAGACTGTCTATCAGTTCTTCCTTCAGGATGATGCCGTCGATCATCCAGCTGACACCAACGAAGCCGGATGTAGGGATATCACCCTGGTTCGATACGACTCCGAGGAAGTAGACCTCTTCCCCGACCGAGACCGTTGCCGGAAGGTATGTCAGCAACGACACTCTGACATTCTTGAATGGGATCTCGAGGAGAAGGTCCGATGAGGTTTGAAGGGCATATTCCGTCTCCGGCTCGCCCATGAGTTCGTCGCCGTCAACATCGACGCAGTCGGTCATCTTGTCCCAATCGATTGTGATCTTCGACATCTCTGGCCAGATCGACCGGCCGCTCTTTTTCTGGAACATGATGGCATCCTGCGCATCGACGATGCCGTTGCGTGTGACGTCTCCCGGGATGCAGCCACCTGTTGGCGCGCCCTTTCTCTCGGGGCCCACCTGCCATTCATCGTCTCCCCGCTTCGCCCACAGCTGGACATGATAGGTCTTGCCGTTCGTAAGGCCGGTGATCTGGTATCGGGTCTGCGGCCTTATCTCGACGCTATTGTCGGGAAAGCCGGGCGTCGTGCCCCATCGTATCTCGAAGCTGTCCACATCGGACACCGGGGCGGCATCCCACCTCAGATCGAGATATCCATATCCGGCCGTCACGTCGAGCCCGCCTGTGCCGCCCAATCCGATTGCGGGCGTTAGAGCAGCGACAAACATCAAAAATGCCAGGATGTGTCTTGCGTGTCCGATGCGGCCGGGGAGCCTGCGATCGCTTTTAGCGAAGCTATACTTGAACCACATATCAACCTCCTTGAACAGCAGAACCTTATGAGTTGGTGAAATGGGCAACTATCTTGCTGAGGGCTTGGACCACGTCGTTGGCGTCATCCGCGTGCATCGCCGGATGAAGCGGCAGAAAGACCATCTGCGATAGCAGCGTCACCACCTCGGATGAGATGTTGCTCGAACGCTTTGCGGCCTTCCCACGAGACCTTGCCATCGCGATATCCGCAGCGCATCCGCCCGCGCACTTCCGGACCTCGATCTTCTCCGCCTTCATCAATCGCTCGAGCCGCCAAGCGTCGATCGTCAATTCATCAAAGTCGATAAACACGGGATATCGGCTTCCCGACCTGCTGATGCCATCGGCCGGCGGAACAGTCCTCACATGAGGTATGTTCATCAGGAGCTCGTCATAGACCTTCTGGAGGTTGCGGCAAGTTGCCACATTGTCGTAAAGTCGCTCCAGGTTGGAAGTGCCGAGCATCGCTGATATGGGTGATAGCCCAAGGAGTCGGTGAACAAAGGGCTGTGGTCCGTCGGTAAGCCTGCAGGCGAGGAAATCAATGACTCGCTCCTTTTCCGCCGGGTCCCTCAAGAGGATCGCACCGCCGCCCAGCGTGGTCACCTTCTGGTCCGCGCCGAGGTCCAGTATGACAGCCTTGCCGTAAGCAGTTATGTCCCTTTCGCAGATCGCCGCGCCCATCAGGTTCTGGGCATCGACTATCAGGGAGCACTGTGTCTCGGTCAGCATCGCATCGATAATCTCGAGTTGTTCGGGAAGGTCGAGTACGGAGCCGGCCACGAGCGCAGTCGCGCCCTTTTCCAGGTGGCGTCTCAGACGGTCAAGGTCGAAGCAGAGCGTATTCTCGTCTATCTCGCAGATTATCGGCTCGAAGCCAAGCTGCGACGCGGCTGTGTGGACCCTCGAATCCGCGAAGGGATGCATGATGATGCTCCGACAACCATCCCTCTTGAGCATCGAGAAGGCGCCCAGGATCGCGAGGTAATGCGAGTGAAGCAGCAAGGCAGCCGCGATGTCGAAGTTTTCTCGAAGCGAGCTCTCGAACTCGCCAATCGGATCCCCGAGTTGGCCGTCCGCAATGCCCTTGAGCGAGTCCGAGATCTTCTCCCTGTCCGTGCTGCTGATTGCCGGCAGGCAATTCGGTAGGAATTTCGTCCTGGCCGTCTCGCCACCCTCGGCGACCGGTATATTCATTAGCCGCTTCAAGTGCATTACGTTGAAATAAGGCGTGCTGTAGGGCTCGGGCAGCAGGCCGCCGTGCAGGGCTTCCGCGATCTCCTTGACGCCGTCTGCCGGCGTTCTCTCGGTCTGATAGCCCAACACGTCCCCGATCTTGTCGAACCGCACTCGATAGGACCTTCGGTCAGCATCGTCCGGCGCGACCTCGACGTTGATATCCGGCAGCTCGTCCGCGACTATGTCGGCGAGGTCCCGAATGCGCAGGTTGTGCTCGTTACGGCCAACATTGAAAACCTCGGAGGTGATGAGCTTGCGGTCCGAGTTCAGGACCATCGCGATCGCTCTCGCCGCGTCATGTACGTGAAGGAATGGGCGCCACTGTGCGCCGCCTCCGAGCACTATTATCTCGCCCTTCTCGACTGCGCTCATAGTCATCAGGTTGATCGCAAGGTCGAACCGCATCCTGGGAGAATAGCCGTATAGCGTCGCCTGGCGAAGCGCTGTCACGGCGAATTTCTCGTCGGACATGGCAAGGAGCGCTCGCTCCGACTTTATCTTGAGCCTCGCATAGAGCGAGACCGGCAAAAGCGGAGACATTTCGCCGACGAGCTTATCGCCGCAAGAGCCATATACGCTGGCGGACGATGCGAACACGAACCTCTCGACGCCGCGAGCCTGCGCCATCTTCGCGAGTTTGATCGTCGCAAGATGGTTGATCTCCTCCGCCATCGTGGGTGAGAGATCGCACGACGGGTCGTTTGCTAGGCTTGCGAGATGGACGACCGCCCAGACACCGTCCAGGAGCCAGTGGAATTTCTCGATGGCGCGGATGTCGCCCTTTACTAATTCGAACCTGTCCTTGTCGAGAACGCTGAGAAGACCACTGTCGCTGAAGTAGAGCCGGTCGAAAACGCGGATATCCGCTCCTTTTTCGACGAGAAGCGGGCAGAGCTGGCAGCCAAGATAGCCCGCCCCGCCGGTCACCAGAATCTTTTTGCCCTGCAATCTAATCCCTCCCGGTTGGCCTAAGAATGCGATTCACAGAATCGATTATTAGAATACCAGCTCGCACCCCAAACTCAAAGGGATTGATGCGCCCTTGGACTGCGGTGGCTCGACGCCGCCGAGATCGAATCTGGTGAACGCTTGGCTTGGGATTCCTGTCTGTTCGACCCCTTCAGGGTCGATTTGAGGATAACGATATGCCTTCTGAGTCCGTAGGCTTCCGCCATACGGCTATCATTGTATTCCCCCTATCAGGGGAAGGATGCCGGCATCGGGCGCATCGAACACAGGCTTGTCTGAATGCCTCCAAGCCCAGAATGGGCTTCCCAATGGTAGCCGTAGGTGGGAGCCTGCGGGCCTATACGGCATGAGTAAACAAAATAGAGACAGCCCTGAAGGGGCTGCACATCCAGTGCAAAATCAGGGCCGATGGATTCCCGCATTTGCGCTCTCCCTTCCCCTATTGACCCCTTTGACCTTTTCCCCTTTTGACCTATTGACCCTTTGCCCTTTCTCCCTTCCCCTTTATCCTTTTATCCCCGTGGCGGTCAATTCGCTATCGCGAATTGCATGGCAGCGATATCGCCTATCGGGCGGAAACTGCCCGTCAACGATAGGGCGGCGGCGAACACATACGTACCATCCGGGAGGCCATCGGGGATGAGGGAGTCGAATACCGTGATGTCGTCCGAGGCGTAGCCCGCGGGGAGGTGAACTGTCTCGATGAAGGGCGCGAAGTCGGTGGTGAAGCCGTTCGGCGTAACCAGGAGGATGGTGCCGTCGGGGAGGATGAACCCGGCATAGATATCGACCCAGATGGGGAGGCCGGCATTCTCTACCCTGAATGACGCGACGAGGGGACCGCCGGGAAGGAGCGGCTGTCCCTCGCCCGATACTTCGCAATCGATGGTCGGCGGCGTTGCTGAATAGTGGTATCCGATATCGAGCGTACCGGTGTCGAAGACGCCGTCCGTCCGGGTCGCCATCGAGGCAAGGCCGGCCTCGGCCGCACTCATAGAGCCGGCGTCGATGCACGGGCTATCCGCTTCCTGTCCCGCCGCGACGCAAGACAGGTAGTAGTCGCCGAAAGGACCAGAAACGAATAGCGGGTCCGCGACGAAGTTGCCCTCGCCCTCCGCTTCAGTCTCCAAACAGCAGTGGTCGACATTATACGGCCAGTCGGGGGTTCCGGACCACTCGTCTCCATGCGTATCCAACTTGATGCTGTTATCCGAAAAGACGCTGTCTTGGATCCTTATCGAATCGCACAATCCCAACAACGGGACAACATCATCGCCCTTTGATCTTCTCTGACCATGATTGTCAGCAATCACACATCTTCGAATAACAATTCGGTCATTTTCATCGTCTTCATTAAGTTCGTCGGAAATAAAGCTGCGATGAGTAGGGATCAAGTCGTAGGTATGAATCAGGGAGCCTCCTAGCGAAGTATTATCGGCGATAAGGCAGTCTTCGAGCAGCAGTTGAGGCACAAAGACGCCAGTCTGCCACCAGCCTCCCCCTTTCCACTCGAACAACGGTTCATCCATTATATTTGACTCGATCACGCACCTTCTGAAAATAGCCACATAGCGCTCAAGATAGAGGATCCTGTCGCCCATGTTGCTCCGTATGACGGTGTCCTCTATAGTGGAATCAGTGGTGCTGATGATTGTGCCAATATTCCCCTCGATCAGGCAGTCGCGTATACTCCCATTGCTAATAACTATTGGCGCAGAATTATTCTGAATAAGACACGAGATTAAACTGCCACCGATGCAGGCTGAATTATTATTATTATCGGTTATTCGGCAATTGATGAAGGTGAGGTCTCCTGCGGCAGTAGAGTGGCCGCGGTTGCCAACGATATGACATCCACTAATAATGAACGTGCAAGACGGGCAGTAGATGGCAGGGAAAGATGCCCGTGTCACAGAGAGATTGCTCAGCGTTGAGTTTGAGGCATCTCTGGATTCAATAATCCCGCCCAAATACTCGCCATCCAGAATGGTCAATCCGGGATCCTCGCCCTCAATGGATACATGGCTGCCCAGCATCAGTGGAAAAGCCTCGCCATTCGTGGATGGCGAATATATCCCCTCTGATACGCAAATCGCTGCTGGCTTCTCCTCAGACACTTCAATTGAATCAATCGCATGCGTGATCGTCTTCCACGCGTCATCGGCGCTTATGCCGGAGTTTGCGTCGTCGCCGTTCATCCCATCCACGTAATAGTCGGTGGCAAAGCACGAGGTGGCGAAGAGGCTTGCGCAAAGGGCGATAGCGAAGATGACCTGGGATAATC
>JAFGIT010000164.1 GCA_016929465.1 Candidatus Coatesiibacteriota bacterium
CGTCGGAACCGGAAATGGCTGATCCATCTCAGTTCCGCGGGAAGCAAGATTCACGATGCATTTTTCATGAAAGGTTGTGATCGAGCATGGCCACGATACTGGTAGTGGACGACGATGCCGCTCTAAGGATGCTGTACGAAGAGGAACTCGCGAATGAAGGCTGGGACATAATCCTTGCGGGTTCCGGTGAGGAAGCACTGAAATGGCTGTCGGATGGCAAGCCGGATGTTGTAGTCCTCGATATTCGCATGGAGGGGATCGATGGGCTGGAGACCCTCCAGAGGATCATGACGGCCGATAAGTCGATACCCGTCATCCTGAATACCGCATACGGCAGCTATCAGGATGATTTCAGAACCTGGGCCGCAGATGCATACATCGTCAAGTCATCCGACCTGAGAGAGCTGAAGACCACGATCCACAAGATTCTTCAATCGGATAGCGCCGACCAGGACGATTAGCATTAGGCGCCCATTGCGGCTCGAATGGGCAGGACGGGGATGGAGGGAGCAATATGAACGGGCATGAAAGCTCAGCGCTTGATCGGTGGCTATGCCGTTGAACCTAGAATTCCATAAGACCGATTTTCTGGTTATTGGAAGCGGTGTCGCGGGACTTCGCGCCGCTATAGCGCTTTCTGATGCCGGCAAGGTGATGGTTCTCGCGAAATCCGCTGTGTCCGAGGGCAGCACTGAATGTGCTCAGGGCGGAGTCGCGGTCGCGATGAGCGATGACGACGAGATAGTCATTCACGAGCAGGATACTCTCAGAGCCGGTGCATCGCTCTGCAATCCCGAAGCAGTGAGGATACTGGTAAACGAGGGGCCGAGGCGAATCGCTGAATTGATAGAATGGGGCGCCTCCTTCGATACTGAGGATGGCAAGCTCTGGTTCAGCCTGGAGGGAGCTCACAGCCGGCGGCGGGTAATCCACTCTCGCGGGGACTCGACCGGCGCGGAGATCGAGCGGGTCCTGCTGGAGAAAGCCGAGGCACTTGAGAACGTATCAATCGTCGATCATTGGTTCACAATCGATCTTCTTATCCAGGAAGGGTCTTGCAGCGGCGCGTTGGTCGTCGCGCGGTCGGATCCATCACGCATCGTCTGCATCCAGGCGAAAGCCACTGTCCTGGCGACCGGCGGCGCGGGGCAGGTCTATGCTGCGACGACGAATCCATCTGTATCGACAGGGGATGGCATCTCGATCGCATTTCGGGCGGGCGCAGAGATCAGCGACATGGAATTCGTGCAATTCCATCCTACAACGCTCCATAAGGAGGGTGTGCCGGTTTTCCTGCTCTCGGAAGCGATGCGCGGGGAGGGTGGTGTCCTGCTCAATGCGATGGGCGAGCGTTTCATGCCGGATGCCCATCCGGAGGCAGAGCTAGCCCCGCGTGATATCGTGTCCCGTGCCATCATCACTGAAATGCGCAGAACAGGCACGGATGAAATTTACCTCGACTTGAGGCATTTCAAGCCGGGCTTCGTGAAGAGCCGCTTTCCGAGGATATATGAGACCTGTCTTGGATATGGACTCAAGGCAGATGAGGAGTTGCTTCCGATCCATCCGGCGGCGCATTACATGATGGGTGGAGTTCGCTCGGATGTGAATGGTAGGACGACGATTCCAGGCCTCTTGGCATGCGGCGAAGTTGCATGCGCTGGCGTTCACGGGGCAAACAGGCTGGCCTCGAACTCGTTGCTTGAAGGTGTTGTTTTCGGCCGACGAGCTGGTGAGTCGGCGAGAGATTCCATCTCGGTTCCTGCAGCTTTCTCGGAGGCTCCTGCCAGGGATTTTCTCAAGGAGCTTGAGTCGGTGGTGGAAGTACATTCCAGTGAGATATTGCTGGGGCGGGAGAGAATTCGGGGGATTATGTGGGAGCATGTGGGAATTGTTCGTGATCCCGAGGGGTTGCAGATTGCGAGGAGAGAGCTCGAGAAGCTCAGCCATATTGCTGGAGTGGTGAGTGCAGACCCAAAGGCGCTCGAGGCGAGGAACATCTTTTACACCGCCGCTCTAATTCGCTATGCCGCAGAGAGGAGAACGGAGAGCAGAGGTGCGCACTTCAGGGCTGATTTTCCGAAGCAGGACGATGAGAATTGGTTGGTCCACAAGTCCCTTTCCTCGGAAACAAGCCTCCAGGAAATTCTCTCATAATTGGGAGCCCCATTGAATAGAGACCTCGATGCGATCGGTTGAGTCAATCTGCCTTCGTTTTTGAGTAGCGGAGACATCGGTTACATGGGGTTGATTCAGGGTGGGGGATTGTGATAATTTGCCAAATTGTATAGATATGGCGGGCTGTTAATTTGGGGGATTTTGATTAACGGTCTCGACGACGTTCTCTAAAGTCGAAAGGAGACAGTCATGGGTCAGGCAAGGTGCGGTTCTAGTGCTCACAGGGCGCTTTTCCTCGCTTTCATTTTCTTGTTTTTCGCTTCGTCATTCGGGTACTCGGAGACGAGTTTTCCGCCAGGACTCAAACCTGCGGTTCTGAAGATAGTCAACCTCGACATTTCCCAGTATCCAACTGTCAGCTGTGAGCTCCTGCTCCGTGACTACTCGGGTAATAAAATTCCTCTGAATGGCGATCTCACGTTGAGGCTTCTCGAGGATGAGATACCGATCACGGACTTCACGGTTGAGACTTCCCGCATGGTTGCGACCATTCTCCTTCTGGACACCAGCGGGAGCATGCTTGGCAAGATGGACAAGGTCGCCGATGGCGTCGGGGCATACCTCGACCTGCTGGGGCCCGACGACAGGGTCATGCTGATGGAGTTCAACAGCTGGCGCGGATACACGCCCGTCGTCCAGGATTTCACCAATGATACAGAGTTGATTCAGAACCAAATCCTGAAGCTTCAGCCCCGGGGACAGACAGCCGTATATGATGCGATCGCTGACGCAAGCGACTATTTTTTCCCCAAATATCGGGAGGCCTCGAAGGTCATCATCGTCCTGAGCGACGGCGAGGACAACAACAGCGTCAGGGAATGGTTCACCGCTATTCGGTTTGCCGCGGAGCATAACATAAGGATCTTCTTCATTGCTCTGGGACCGGAGGCTGATAGAAGGACTTTCTCTCAAATCAGTAGAGAAACTGAAGGTGAGACATTCATCGCACCGACCACGGAATCGCTCCCGGCTGCATATAAGAACATCTCCCAAAATATACGCGCCAAGCAGACCATTCTGACTTATACAACGGACGAAGATACGACCGCAGATGGACGGCCTCATTACATTCAGGTTGCGGTCTATAAGGGCGCCACGAAGTGGGTCGAATCGCCGCTCAAGTCCTTCAAATTCCGAATCCTGAAGACTGCGGAACAGCTAGCTGCTGATGAGAAAGCAAAACAAGAAAGACTCGAGGCGGCGGCAACCTCTTTGGAGACGGCAGCCGGGGCCTCAACAGAGGCTACTACTGCAGTTGGGACTCCCGCGGAGGAGAAGGCTCCGGAAGAAGAACATGAGGCTAAGCCTTCTGAGGAGAAGACAGAAGGCGAATAACGAACGGCGCCATCGTCTTCGGAGCAGCTGTTCGGATCAGCGATCAGCCGCCTGGAGGGGCTGTAAATGTGATTGCTGCCGGACCTGAAGTGCTTTGGCCAGTCGGCGTAGCAGGCGCAGGTGGCGGGGAAGATGCTGTTGTTCTTCTGGATCTCGAGCTTCCAAGCGCTGCAGTCATTGCGACCTATAGCCCGTTTTCGAGTCTCAGAGCAAGAGCCGAGGGCAGCGATCTGGCGTAGATCTTCCGTTGCGTAGCGCGGTAATTATAGGCAACGCGCTCAATCGAGACGGTCTGTTCCACATCGTCCCAAACGGCATAACTGGCCTTATTTATGCCGTCCCTGGGCTGTCCCACGCTGCCCACATTGATGATGTACTTGTCATTCATGTCGTAGGTAATCGACGGTTGTTCCTGGCAGTGGACCACATTGATGGAGCCTTCGGGGGACTCGACAATGAATATCGGTTGATGTGAATGGCCGACGAAGCAGAGCGGCGTCCGCATGGTCGCGAAGCCCATCTTTGCGAAGCCATGGGTGATTATGTAATGCCATTCAGATGGCTGATAAGGGGAGGCGTGAGTGAAGGTGGCAATCCCCTTCTCGAGGATAACTCTGTCCTTCAGCTTGTTCAGGACGGTCCATGAGGCACGAGATAGATTCTCCCGGGTCCAGGATATTGCTTCACTTGCAACTCTATTGAACAGGTCGATTTCCGTCAGCCCCAGCACGCCGTAGTCGTGGTTGCCGAGCGTCGATATATATGCCCTTTCAGAGATCAGTTTAATGCACTCATTGGGATCGGGACCGTAGCCGACAATGTCTCCGAGCGAGGCAATCCTTCCGTCTTCCGGAATAGTCTCGAGCACCGCCTCGAGAGCCTCCAGATTGGCATGTACGTCAGATATCACGTAATATTTCAAGGATTGTC
>JAFGIT010000017.1 GCA_016929465.1 Candidatus Coatesiibacteriota bacterium
GAGCTCAATTTAGCCTCAGAACGCATCCTGGCCCTTCGATTTGACCTCGGTGTAGTGCGAAAGGTCCATCATGTAGCTGGCCCGGCCCTGCGTCTCTGAGCGGAGCTGCGTCGCAAGCCCAAAAGTGCTCGATAGCGGAATATTGACCGCGATGATCTGCAGGGGGCCGCGTGTGGTTATCTCGTTTATCTTCGCCCCTCTCATCCCGAGGCCCTCGATCACCCTGCTCGAATACTCGCGCGGAGTCATGATCTCGCCCTTCATTATCGGCTCTAACAGCATGGGGTGGGCGTCTTTCAGGGCATTTTTGAACGCGGAGGCTCCGGCGACATAATAGGCCTGCTCGATGCGATCGACATTCTCCTCATCGACGGAATCCACCGTCACCCAGACATCTATCATGGGGTATCCCATGAGCACGCCCGCGCTCATCGTATTCTCGCACGCCTTCTTGATCGAGCCGAACCTGCCGGTAGATCTGAGGTCGAGATCCGCGTCAGATTCGACGATCAGGCCTCGTCCGCGGGGCGCTGGCTTCACCGTCATAGTGACGGTGACGTGCTGCGAGGAGGAACCGGACGTCTTCGTGAAGGTTCCGGTGCCCGTTCCCTGCTGTCTGATGCCTTCCTTGTAGGCTACCTGTGGCTGGCCAGTCCGAGTCTGCACCCTGAAGTCTCTCTTGAGCCTCTCGACCAGAACCTCCAGGTGTAGTTCGCCCATGCCGGAGATGATCGTCTGCCCTGTCTCCTTGTTCTCCTTAACTCGGAAAGTGGGGTCCTCGACCTTGAGCTGCGTCAGACTCGCAAACATCTTCTTCAAATCATCCTGAGATTTGGGCTCTATGGCCATCGAGACAACCGGCTCGGGGAAATCCATCGCCTCGAGCACGACGGGCCTGATGCTACTGCATAGAGTATCGCCCGTGAATGTATTCTTGAGCCCTACAAGGCCGACGATCTCGCCAGCCTTTGCTATCTTCAGCTTCTCCTTCTTTGCCCCCAGGATCCTCAAAACGCTGGAGATTCGCTCCGCGGTCTTTCTCGAAGAGTTATAGAGCACATCGCCCTCCTGAATGGTGCCGGAGTAGATGCGGCAATACCACACCTTGGAACTATCATGGAGGTGCATCACCTTGAAAACGAGCAATGCGCAAGGGTCATTGGGGTCAGGTTTCACTTCGACATCTTTGTGCGTCAGCAAATTCTCGCGCATCACAGGAGGTCGGTCCGCAGGGGAGGGGAAGAACTCCACCGCAGCGTCGAGGACAGGCTGCACTCCCGTATTTCTGAGAGCCGATCCGCAGTAAACAGGCACCAATTCCGAACGCATGACCGCTACACGAAGCGCCCTCTTCAACATCTCCGGCGTGACGCTTTCTGGGTCTCCCGTGACCTTCTCCAGGAGCGCCTCGTCGGTGCACGCAACTGCCTCCACAAGGCGGTCCCTGTATCGCTGCGCGAGCTTTCGCTTCGTCTTCGGTATGACATCGACAGTCAGGGTCTTTCCGCTGTCCTTCTGGTCCCACCGCAACATCTTCATCTCGAGAAGATCGATGACACCGACAAACTCGGTCTCTGCCCCGACCGGTATCTGAACCGGCACAGGATTCGCATCGAGTCGCTTCGACATAAGCTGCAGAACTGAGAAGAAGTCTGCTCCCATCCTGTCCATTTTGTTGACGAAGACAATCCTGGGTAGGTTGTATTTATCTGCACGATGCCAAACCGCCTCGGACTGGGGCTCTACCCCCTCGACAGCGCAGAAGATCACGATCGCGCCGTCCAGGATCCTGAGGCTTCGCTCGACCTCGACCGTGAAATCGACGTGCCCCGGGGTGTCAATTAGATTGATATAGGAGTTCTGCCACTCAAACGATGTCGCGGCGGACGTAATCGTGATGCCGCGTTCTCGCTCCTGGTCCATCCAATCCATCGAGGCCGATCCCTCATCGACCTCGCCAATGCGATGTATGCGGCCAGAGTAGAAGAGAGCTCGCTCAGTGAAAGTCGTCTTGCCGGCGTCGATGTGCGCGATGATGCCCAGATTGCGAACCGAAGAGAGATTATACTTCAAGCCTACCAGTCCCCGCTGTCGATAGAATCACCGCGCCAACAGAACAATTTATGTATCAATATAATCTCCTAAAATGAGATGGGCAACCTCCGGCAACGTTGATCCAACGGAACCGAATACACTGATATCCGCATAGTGCTCTGTTAGCCAGGTTTGCCCGAGATTCATCTCGATTATCGTCGCATGCCGCTGCCTGGCGATAAGCGGTAGCATCGAGGCCGGCACAACCTGCGCCGAAGTCCCGATCACCAACATAAGGTCACAGAGAAGAGCCTCATCCTGGGCGTCCATAAGCGAATCGACTGGTATCGACTCGCCATAGAGAACGATCTCAGGTTTCAGAAGCCCACCGCAAGAACAAACAGGAATCTCCGCACTCATTGCCTCGCATTCTTCGAAGGGTATTACCATTTCACAATTCAGACATCGGAGTGAGGATGCGTTCCCATGAAATTCGATGACTTCCCTGCTCCCCGCCTTCTGGTGCAGTCCATCGATATTCTGCGTCACGACGCTCTTCAGTATGCCCCTGCTCTCGAGCTTTGCGAGGGCGAAATGCGCTGGATTCGGCTCCGCTGATCCGAGAGTGTCATAAAGGTCCCTGAAGAAATTCCACACCTTCCGGGGATTCGCGATGAACGCATCGATTGTCGCGTATTCCTCGACAGGATAACTCTCCCAGAGGCCGCCTTTGCCTCTGAAGGCAGGAATACCGCTTTCAACTGAGATCCCCGCGCCAGTAAGGGCAATCGCATATTTGGCCTTTTGCAGCAGTTCAGCAGCCTTCTTCAGGGGATTGGATTCATCGACTGGCAAGGTCTCACTCCGGAGGCGACATCAAGCAGCCTTCTTCGACCGGGGCGGCGCATGAAGTATAGACCGCGAGCAGGCCGGAATGTCGCTTTCGAGGAAGCATCTTCAGGGAATTGCGCCTTCTCTCGAGGAGTTCGGGAATATCGCCTTCAGCAACCTGTCCAGTGCTGTCTGAAA
>JAFGIT010000165.1 GCA_016929465.1 Candidatus Coatesiibacteriota bacterium
GCGGGCATTTGTTGGCGGATTGTATCTTGCCGGTTTCGGAGACGGCAAGGTGATATTGAATTTGACGCTCAAGATCGATCAGGATGGTAGAACGGCGCGGCCGTTGATGGTGATAGAAGAGCTCTATGGCGTTCAGGATAACATTCTCTACTTCTCTGATATCGAGCGACTCGAGCAATACTGCTGGAGAAGGGGCTCGAAGAGGTCCTTGCTCGAGATTGACAATTCTTCTGGAACCAGCTCGCGTGGCATCTAACGGGTCATAATGGAGGTCGAGCGTGACGATTGGAAATAACCTGATCCTGCCAGATACGCAGTGCAGCATGAGCGATGATGAACTCCAGGATGCAGCGAGCCGGGCCGTGGTGGTGATTCCCACCTATAATGAACATGAGAACTTATCGCTAATAATCTCCCACATCCACAGGCTGTATCCATCGATGAGCATTCTTATCGTCGATGATAATTCCCCTGATGGAACCGGAGAGCTCGCGGACGACCTTGCCCTCTCGAACGACAGGATTGACGTAATACATCGTCAGAGAAAGATGGGGCTGGGGACGGCCTATATCGCCGGCTTCAAGTATGCAATCGAGAAGGGCTTTTCATATATCATACAGATGGATGCCGATCTGTCGCACTCGCCCGACTACCTCGCGGTATTCCTCGAGGAGATAAATGACTGCGACTTCATTCTCGGCTCTCGCTATATCGAAGGGATCAACGTAATCCATTGGGACCTCTGGCGTGTACTATTGAGCCTCGGTGCGAGCTTATATTGTCGTGTGATAGGCGGATTGAACGTGACGGACGCGACCGGAGGATTCAAGTGCTGGCGCCGGGAGGTCCTGGAATCGATCAATCTCGAGGCAGTGCAGTCCACGGGTTATTCATTTCAGATCGAGATGACGCATAGGGCACAAACGGCCGGGTTCAGGCTGAAAGAGGTACCGATAGTCTTTATCGGGCGATACCACGGGACGACCAAGATGTCCAAGCGGATAGTCTGGGAGGCCATCTGGATGGTGTGGCGCCTTAGGCTCGGTCTCTATAGACGTTGAGAGCACCGAGATCAACCAGCGAAGGACCCGCTCGTGGCAGATGAAATAGCACAGAGTCAGCTCGGGCCCAATAGCTGGCAGTGCCTGGCTTGCGGGACAAGAAACCTCGCAGAAAGCGAGGCCTGCAGGACCTGTGGGGCACCATCTGTCATCCCACAGAAACCTATACAAACGCTTGACGCAGATGAATTATTCGAGCGATTTGGCCCCACCGGCGTATCGCTGATCGCGGGCCGCTATCGCCTCCTAGCAAGAATCGGAAGCGGCTCGACAGGCTCGGTTTTTAAGGCACTGGATGTCAACTTGGGACGGACGGTCGCCATCAAGGTGCTATCAACGACGTCTGACGACGGCATGGATATAAATACTCGATTCCTAAGGCTGCAGACGGAGGGACAAGTCCTTGGCCGGCTGAAGCACAAGGGACTCGTCACCGTCTTCGATATGGGAAACGAGGATGGAATCCTCTTCATCGTGATGGAATACATCGATGGTAAGCCACTCAACTCGTTCATGACTCGCGGCCACCCAATCCAGGTCAAAGACGCGGTCGCGATAATGGTCCAGGTGTGTGCCGCGCTGCACCACGTCCACAAGCGCGGTGCAGTCCATAGGGACTTGAAGCCGTCCAATATCATAGTCAGTGAGGGAGATGTCGTGAAGATCTCTGATTTCGGCCTTGCTAAGGCTGCATTCGGAGCGAAGGTGCTTGAAGCCGGACTCGTCGTGGGCACACCTTATTACATGTCACCAGAGCAGCTTCGGGCGAAAGAAGTTGACCACAGGGCGGATATCTTCTCTGCCGGCATCGTGCTCTATGAGATGGTCACCGGCTATAGGCCCTTCGACGGAGAGAATCTCGATGAGATCGTACGGGCGATATTGGCCGGTCGTTTCATAAAAGCAAGTCAAAGAAACATCCTGGTTCCCTCGGAGATTGACTCTATAATCACCAAGGCCCTCAAGAACGACCGGGAGCAGAGGTACTTCTCCATGGGCGAATTCGGGAACGACCTGAGAGCCTGGCAGAGCTCCAAGGAGATCGGTCTGAATGACTGGACAGACCTCTCATTCGACGAGTCGGCTGGCAAGCGCCGACCCGCTGAGAAGGCCAGCTACTCCAGGAAGATCTCATTGCTTGTTGCATTCCTGCTAATTCTTGTCTCCGCGGTCACATTCTGGACGCACTTCAATTCTGATGAGTACCTATTAAAGAAATCCGCAGATCGAATTCTCGATGACTTCTCGAAGCATAGATTCGAGCAGGTCTATGAACAGCTCTCCGACGATTTCAAGTTACGACATAGCATCAAGGAATTCGATGATCTGCCATACCTGGGATTCTTCAAGACCAGGTGGCCGGATGATATGATCTACTCGATCGAGAAGCTGGTCTTCTTTGAAAATCATAGGGTAGCAAATGTCATCATCTCTTTCCGCTACGCGGACTCGATTGCTGACCAGCGCTATACCATGAGGTGGGTCAAAGAGCACGGCGAATGGCGATTCCAGAATCCGGAGTATGAGAATTACCTCAAGATGTTCGATGGATCAAAGCGGTGAATAGCGGGGCTGAGTCCTTCATAAAGGACGGCAAGGACGGGGCGCTCATACAGCTTCGCGCTCAGCCGGGGGCCTCGCGCAACGAGATAGTGCTGGACTCCGAAGGCAGACTGAAGGTGAGAGTGACTGCTGCAGCCGTGGAAGGGGCCGCGAATCGCTCTGTCATTAAACTGCTGGCTAAGGCGCTATCGGTCCCCAAGTCATCGATATCGATCCAATCCGGCGAGGCATCAAGGGACAAGGTGCTGCTTGTCGAGGGGCAGTCTGCCGCAGATTTGATGTCTCGGCTTACGGGAAGATGATGTCGGTGCCTGCCACTCGCTATTTCAGAAAGGCAATTGTAGCGGCCTGCAGCGGGATCACACTCGCCCTCGCATTTCCCAAGTTCGAGCTGTCGTGGCTGGTTTTCTTTGCACTCGTCCCGATCTTCTACATCAGTCGAAATGAGAGCGGCCCCGGAGCCTTTCTGCTGGGCACGATAGCCGGCTTCTCCTTCAATTTCATCGCCTTCTTCTGGATCACCGAAGCGATGAGTAATTTCAGCGATCTGGGCTTCGTCCCAAGTGTCATGGTCCTGCTGTTACTGGTGGCCTACCTGGCGGTCTATTTCGGAATTTTGGCGAATGTCGCCTCTATGATTCGTTTGAATGGCCTCAGCGTTTTGGTGATACCCGCCCTCTGGGTCGCCCTGGAGTTCGCCAAGTCGAAGATCATAAGCGGTTTTCCCTGGAATGACCTCAGCTGGGCGCTCTATCGGCACACGACGTTCATCCAGATTGCCGATACGTTGGGCAGTTACGGCGTCTCATTCGTCATTGTCCTCTTTAATTGGCTTCTTTTCCTGATGCTCGCGAGATTCACCGGCGACCGCGTTGAAATAAGAATCACGCATGTGCTCGCCGTGCTCGTCCTGGTGCCGTTGGGGATCTATGTTTATGGAGCCGCGAGGCTCGCCTCATTGCCTGAGCCGAGTAAGACGCTGAAGGTCGGGATCATCCAGCCGAGCATCCCACAGGCCATGAAGCTCAGCGGACGCTTCATGCAGGAAATGCTGGACACGTATCAAAGCCAGGCCTTCGAACTGGAGGCAAAGGGCGTGAAAGTAATGTTGCTGCCGGAGGCAGCGATCAACGTAGCCTATAACGTACGTGCGAATTCTCAGAACTGGGTCAAGCAGACGTTCAGTGACAGGGGGTGCTTCGTCCTCTTCGGGGCGCTAGCCAGGGAGGGAGAGAACTACATGAATTCTGCCTATGTCGTGAGCCCCAACGGCGAAACTCAGAGGTACGACAAGGTCCATCTCGTGCCATTTGGGGAATATATCCCTTATTCCTGGCTACTCAGCTTCATTGAGGCGATCGCGGGACAGCAGGGCTCGCTGTCCGAGGGGACAACGCACGCGATTCTGCAATTAGATGGTGTCTGGGTCGGTGTGCCCATCTGCTATGAGATAATATTCCCGGAGATAGCAAGGACCTTCGTCAATCGAGGGGCTGACCTGATCTGCACCTTATCGAATGATGCCTGGTTCGGGAAGACATCGGGACCCTATCAGCACTTTGCTGCCTCAGTCTTCCGTGCCATAGAGAACCGAGTGCCTGTTATTCGCTGCGCTAACTCAGGTGTCTCAGGATCGGTCGATTATAGGGGGATTATCAGGCTCGAGACGCCGATATTCACTCGACGGACAGACATTGTAGAGGTCGGTATCGCAGCCCAGGGCAGCGTATTCAGAGTAATTGGCTCACTTTTCGCATATCTATGCGTGACCTGCTCTATTGTAGCGGGCGTGGTCTATGCAAAGAGAATGTGGTCTGATGCGACTAAGCGCCCTCACCCTTGCGGCTCTGAGGCCTAAAGAGGTCTTTGATCGGCTCGGCAGGAGATACGGATGCTATGGCATGCTTAAACACCATCTGCTGTTCTTTGCCGGAGCCGTCGAGAATAACCGTGAACTTGTCGAAGCCTTGAATACGTCCTGAAAGCCGATCCCCATTGATCAGAATGATAGTCACCGGGATATTTCGAATCCTGGCTATGTTCAGGAAGGTATCTTGTATGTTAATCAGGGGATTCGTCATCCGTTGATAAAACCTCTTTAGTAAATCCTCTTAATCATGGTCCGCAAACATTGCCTGAGCCTAACCTGGCTACAATAGTTCACTCCATTATCTCATGCAAGACTTTTTTACATTCTCCGACCAATTTGGCGATATTCGCTCCAGGCTCGACAGAATCAAGGAAATGAAAGCCCCAGTCATGCTTCAACCAGACCATCTGCCTCTTGGCATAACGTCTCGATTGAGTCTTGGTCGCATCAATGGCCCTCTCAACCGTCAATCTGCCCTCGATATGCTCTGAAACGAACCTGTAACCCAAACTCGAGAACGAGTTGAGATCCGGGCTGAATCCGGCATCTAGTAGGCCTCGGACTTCCTCTACGAAACCATGCGAGAACATGTGGTCCACTCTCGCGTCTATCCGCTGATTCAGCATCCCCCGCTCCGCCATGAGCGCAAAGATCAAAGGAGAGAATAGGCCCGCATTCGGCGCGGGCTGCTCCATCTTCAGCTTGGATATAGTCTTGCCGGTCGTCTCGATAATTTCGAGGGCTCGGATGATTCTGACCTGGTCGTTCTCGTGGATTGCCTTGGCTGCATCGGGGTCCATTTGAATCAATCTCCTGTGGAGTCGCGCGCTGCCGAGATGTCTGATCTCATTCTTGAGCCTCGTC
Source organism: Candidatus Coatesiibacteriota bacterium (assembly GCA_016929465.1). GTDB lineage: Bacteria > B130-G9 > B130-G9 > B130-G9 > B130-G9 > JAFGIT01. Next base: position 5,359 of record JAFGIT010000165.1, read on the forward strand.
CTGATCTCATCAGACTTCGGAGGAGTCTCGAAGAACCCCCATAGGAGAGCCCTCAAATATAGGAATGTGCCGCCTACGACAACAGGTAAAATACCTCTATTGCGAATCTCATTGATCTTCCGAATCGCCTCCTGTGCGAACTCCGCTGCGCTGAACGTCTCACCTGGTGACTTGATATCGATGAGATGATGCCTCGCAACCTGTTGCTCCTCAAGGGTGGGCTTACCAGTGCCAATGTCCATCATTCGATAGATCTGCCGCGAATCGGCGCTGATGATTTCGATGGGGACCTCTTTCGCCACCTCCACGACCAGATGTGTCTTACCGATGGCAGTTGGGCCGGCCATAACGATGAGCGGCATTCGCTTCAAGAGGCACCTCTCACACGGGGCCTATTTCTTTGGTTCCGCAGCTGCCCCATTGACATCTCGCGGTGCATTCTCATCGGCACTCTGCGCACTCAACTCACCCTTCTCGAAGAAGACTCTAACGCGGCGGATTCTCCGCTCATCGGCTTCTTGGATGACAAACCTCCTTCCATTGGCAGTGATCTCGGTGCCTTGCCCTGGTATCGCCCCGTATTGCTCGATCAGATAACCGGCCAGAGTCTCGAACCTCCCCGATGGGAGTGTGACATCGAGCATCGACTTCATCTCGGTTATGCCGATATATGCATCAACTTCGATGTAGCCTTCTTGCGGGTGCCGGTCGATGCGCGGCGAGCGATCCAGCTCATCCCGAATCTCTCCGAATATCTCCTCCATCAAGTCCTCGAGCGTAACTATTCCAACGCAGGCTCCATATTCATTCACAATTGCAGCCATTTGGACTCTCTGTCTCTGCATCTCCTTTAGTATGCCCGGGCATTTCTCTGCCTCTGCCGCATATAGAAGATGGCTCATTCTGTCGCCGACCGTGTCATTAGGAGATGCGGCGTGAAGGGCAGATATGTGGACAAAGCCGACGGGGTTGCTGATCTGACCCGAATGGACCAGCAATCTCGACATACCCTTTTGAAGTGCCATCTTTTTCGCGCGTGATACGCCGGTGTCGGGCGAGACCGAAACCACCTGGCTGATGTCCACCATGATGTCCTCGACTCTCTTCTCGTAGAACTGGATCACTCTCGAGACAGCCCTCGGGCCCAGCCGTCTGAGCGATAGAAGCTCATCGCGGCTCGGACTCGCAAGCTGGTCCCGACTGATGAGAATGGAATCCGAAGGACCTGCTCCCGGAGAATTCCCCTTGACTATCCAATGCTGGACGGACAAAAGAACGATCGATAGTGGGCGCAGAACTACCTGGGCTGCCCTCAACGGCCCCGAGAAGGCCAGTGCAAGCCTATCTGCTTTCTGCTGGAACACGACTTTCGGCAGAAGCTCGCCAAAAAAGAACACTAGTGGGCCAAGAATGACCGTCACAAGGACCGGCGCCGCGAGGCCGTAGTGCGATGTCGCAAGGACCGTCGCCACAACGGAGTTACTCACCACGCACAGATTGGTGCCAAGAAGCGTCGTCGCAACTAACCGTTCCGGCTCGTTCAGCATCGTCTGCAATCGCATCGCCCCCCGGTGTTTTGTCTTGGCAAGTTGCTGAACCGCGACCTTGTCACATGAAATCACCGCTGCCTCTGCCCCGGAGAAGAAGCCCTCGAGTAAAATCAGGGCGGCAACCGCGATCAGAAGGAGGATAGAAGACAACATCACTTCGAGACCTCGCCGTCGATGGGTGCGATAGCCAGCCTTCTAACCAGCATCGAGACGATTCTCGACTTCTCGGTCTTTATCACCTCGAATTGGATAGGACCCTCCCTTAGGACTTCGCCATGCGCCGGTATCCGCCCTAGCTTCGTCACCACGAATCCGCCTACCGTGTCATAATCACCCTCTGGAAGCGCGAAGCCGATCTCTTCCGCGAATAGGTCGAGCCTAGCGGTCGAAAGGACACTGAAAGTATTGGGGCCAATCTTCGTTATCTCTTTGACCTCCTCGTCCTTTTCATCGATGATCTCACCGACTATCTCCTCGAGGATATCCTCCATACTGACGATGCCCTCAGTGCCGCCATATTCATCGATGAGCACTGCAAGATGGGCCCGTTCCGCGACTAGTAATGCGAGCAGCTTGTTGGCCTTCTTAGTCTCCGGGACGACAGGCACCTCTCTGATATATTGCGAGATCGGCGTTCGTGTCCCGCCCGAATCCGCAACTCTTATCAGCTCCTTCGCAAGGACCACACCTTGGACGTTGTCAATCGACTCGGAGAAGACCGGAATCCTCGCGAAATATCTCTCGCGAAGAGCGGCGACGGCCTCTCCGACCGTGATTTGAACAGGCATGGCCATGACCTCCGTGCGAGGGGTCATCAGCTCCTTTGCAGTCATGTGCCGCAGCGCCAGTATCCTCCTCATCATCTGCGCCTCGTCTCTCCTGTAGATCCCAACAGCGAGTCCCTCCTCGACCAAGCTCTCGAATTCATCGTCCGTGAAGCCGGATTGCGCGCCATCCCAGCTGCCACGCATGGATTTGTGCAGCATGATGTTCGCGATTCCCTGGACCATTTTCCTGATAGGCTTGAGCAGAACATAAAAGAACCTGAGCGGGTGAACGACTGCGATCGCGAAGTCATGGGGATACCGAAGCGCGAGCGACTTCGGCGTCAACTCGCCGAATATCAGCAGGAGCCCGAGGCCGAGTATGAAGGCGACCGGCGTTCCCTGTTTCTCGCCGAGCCTGGGGACTATGATCGAAGCGACGACAGACGCGAGCGCCACGTTCACCAATTCGTTCCCGAGTAAGAGGGTAACGAGAAGTCCCTTCGTGTCGGAAAGCAGCGCCTCGATAGCTTTCGAGGCACGAACCTGCGATGAAGAAGTCCGCCCAACTCGCATACGCGAGAGAAAAAGCATCGCTGCCTCGCTCCCCGAAAAGAAAAAAGAGAGCAGAAGAAGAAACACAATGGTAAGAATCTGCGCTAACACGGCTTTACGGCCTTGTTCTACATCTCAATTGTCGAGCTTCAGCTTTTTGCGGCGCGTCTTTCGAAGCCTTCTGTAACGCGCGATAAACCAGCTGAATAAGAAGTAGGAGATTATAGCAGATATTGTCGCCGTAATGAAATTGCCGAGGAAATACGCTTTTGCGACCTCCCTTGTTCCCCCAAAGACCTCGCTCAGGGAGAAGTGCCGGAAAGTATTGGTATCGATCTTCAAATCGAGCCCCAGCGCAATTGATCCGACATACGTCCCGAACATATAGACGGGCACAAACGTAAACGGATTCGAGATGAGTGTTCCGATAAACGTGGCAATCTTATTCAGCCTGAAGACCAGCGCACAAGCGAGAGCCATCCCCGTCTGAAGGCCAAAGAACGGCGGCGTTACCGGAGACATTCCCCAGAAAATGCCGATAGCAAATGCCGCAGCAGTGCGCTTTGGGGAGTCCTTCAAATGAAGCAGCTTGAGTAGCGTGACCTTAACTCGACGCCAGGATATCTGCCTGTTCAATCTATACCTTCCGCCTTTCCGGCGAAGTGATCGAAACCCGATAGGCACTCTATAGGTCTGCCCTCCCTGTCGGCAAAGACAAGCCCCTCCGATGCCGGGATTATATGGCCTATCTTACTGACTCTGCAGAGCGAATTGGAGTCAAATAATTGCTGCAATCGCAATTCATCGTCGGGAGCGACCGTGAAGAGAAGCTCGTAATCTTCTCCACCTCGCATCGCGAGTCTTCTCAGTTCGAAATCCTCCCCCTTGGCAATGTTTGGCAGCTCCTTGAACAAGGGAATGCTCTTTGTATCTATTAATGCGCCAACTTGGCTTTCACTGCAAATCTGAGCCAAATCCGATCCTATCCCATCACTTATATCGATCAGCGATGTACAAATCCTCGCATTTGACAACAATAAAGCCTCATCCGGCCTCAGACTCGGCGCAAAAAAGCGAGATATCAACGACACCAAGGCAGCATCCTTGCTCTTAGGTTCCAGCGGGACTTCCCTCCCCCTGATCACCCGCTCTGTCATTTCAACATCCTCGGGGGATATTTGCCCTCGCAGCAACATCTCGACGGCAATCGCCGCTCCCCCGAGCTCGCCGGTCACGAAAACGCTATCCCCGACTTTTGCACCCCCCCTCGTGATTATGCGGTTCCGCCTGGCGGCTCCCGTTACCGTCATGTCGATGAAGACCTTCTCCGATCGGGCGATATTTCCTCCAATTATAGAGACTCCCAGACGTTCGGCCTGGGCGAGCATCCCGTCGAATAGGTCCTCGACGAAGGCTGACTCGGTCGTCCTCGAGAGCCCCAGGCTCACAAGGCATGTGTGCGGTCGAGCGCCCATCGCATAGATGTCACTGATACTCGACAGGAATGACTTCTGACCAAGGAGGAAGCCCGTGGCCCATTTGAGGCTGAAATGAACGTCCTCGACGAGCGAATCCGTCGATATGACCAGGGATTCGTTCTCCGGAATAGACACGACCGCTGCGTCGTCCCCTGGACCCACTACTATCCCCCGTCCGGGCGAACTCGTCGCCAACTTCCGCCTTATGAGCGAAATCAGCTCCCTCTCGCTGAGGCGCATCGACACTCTCCGCAATCGTTGTTTCTTGATTCAATCCCACAGCATATCCGTGCCGAAGGGCAACATACCAGCCCTCCCACAAAAAGCGAAGCAAGAACAAATCAACTTGGTCATTAACATCCTATTGGCACGGTCATATTTTGAACTGGCTGGATAGAGCCCTTCGTCCACATCAGGAGCGATCATCGGGGAAGGCTTCGCCTCCCATTCCATGTCCAGCAGTTCCGCAAGCGTCGCCGGGGGTGTTCGGTTTTTAGGCTCGGATTGATGCATTAGGCACAGGCATCTTCGGTAAGCAAAA
>JAFGIT010000166.1 GCA_016929465.1 Candidatus Coatesiibacteriota bacterium
ATATTCTTCGACCATACAGACGACTTCAACTTCCTATATCCGCTCTCGTTCTCAAAATATCCGAGCCTTTTCCTTCCGCATTGGAACTTCTATAGACCACTCCCGGAGATATTCTGGCTGCTCGAATTCCGAGCATTCGGCGTCCATCCCCTTCCATATCGACTCTCCGCCTGGTTACTCCATTACCTGTGCGTTCTGGCTGTTTTTGCGCTCGCCTCCATGCTGAGCCGCAATCGATTCCTTGCGACCGGCGCCGCGCTGTTCATTTCGCAACAGCCCACACTGGACGATACGGTCGCTCGATTGGGGGGAAATATAGACGTTCTGTTCACTCTGCCGTACCTGGTCTGCTTGCTCTTGTATGTTGTCTATCGCAAGCGAGGTGCGAGGCTATTCCTTGTGTTATCAATCATCTCCGGCATAGCCGCGCTTCTGTCGAAAGAGATGGCGATCTCGTTGCCGCTCATTCTATTTCTTATCGAGCTGGTCTTCTTTTCGAGCGGCTCGAACCTGATAAGGAGGGTGGTCTCAGCCCTGGCCCGGATGTGGCCTTTCATAGCCCTGACGGCGGCCCACATCTTCTTCTTTATTCTTAGGCCATTTTCTTCGCAGCAAGGCCAATTCAGCGTCATCTCCGACTCCAGGTCCCTGGCCCTTCACGTTTTGCACAACATAAAGCTGCTATTTAGGGGCGTCTTTGCCCCGCTATCGCTCGTTGTGCCGGTCATCCTGATAGGTGGCTACTTCTTACTGAGAAGGGAAGCGGCAAGCAGCTCGGAGCCGTATTCGGCGTTCAACATAAGGCGATTTGCCCTCTTCGGGCTGGGTTCCATAGTCCTGTGCCCGATTCCCGTCGTCCCATTGCCAATCTCGATTGAGGGCCATTCCTTCTACTTGCCAGCGATAGCTGCGGGATTCCTGATAATGGCCTGCATTGCCGAGATACGAAACCGGCTCGCCTCCCGCGGGAGGAGGCTCACAGCCATTCCCATAGCCGTCTTATGCCTGATTCTATTGACCCTGAACTTCCACCTCAAGGGCGCGCTCTTCGAATTCACCCGGATCAACAAGGTGAAAGGCTCGATCCCGATGTCGATTGCTGAGCAGGTTGATGCCAATGAAGCCCACGGGCCGATTGCACTGGTATTCATGCCAGGTGAAGAGGTGAAGACCGTCGGCACAGACATCATAAACTTCTGGGTCGCCGGGGCGAAGTTCATGCTCCGCGACCGGGTCGATGTGAATTGGGTGCACGATTATTTGATGAGAAGGCTCTGGCTCAAAGAGCAGGCGCCGATGCCGGAGTTCTGGGTATGCAGGGATTTCAAGGCGAGCAGGGACCATGCGATGGGCGAGCGAGTCCGGGCGCTGATCGACTTCCGGGCAAGTTTGGACGAACAGGACGGCCTGGGCCCGGCCCCGAGTCCGGATGAACCATACCTGAAAGGTCCTTCCTCGGATGATGTCATCGAATGGGACTTCGTGAGCGGCTTCTCCGATTGGAGGGCTGTGCACGGGAGCGCGATTTCCTCCGGCGGTGGCATCTCGCTAAATCCCGAGGGTGGTAAGGTGATACTCGAGAATCCGTCGGTCGATTTCAATTCGTGGTTCCTATCGACGGTCGAGTTGGCCGTGAAGGCGGGCCCCGAGGCCGATAATTCGGTCTGGCGGATCTATTACCGCTCCGAAGGTGACGAAGGCTGGCCCGAATTCAAGAACTCGATAATCTTGATCAACAAGGATGGCGTGCTTCATACGAATTCAGCCTTCATGCTAGTCTATCTGCACTGGTCCTACGAAAGGCGGATAACTGGATTAAGGCTTGTCGTCGAGGACCTTTGGCAGCCAGCAATCTTGGGGAGCATCTCGCTGGCGCCGAACGTCCCATCGCCGCCCAGGATCAACCTCCCCTCGATAGCCCCCAGCGCCGGGCTGGATAAGGGGGAGTGAGGCCTCTGCCTGATCTCGGAATGCCCCTTTGGGGCGCCATTTGAATAGCCGTGGGTGTCAACCCACGGAAGGAAGCCCATCGCACACCTCCAAATCCCCCTCCCACTTCCCGCAAATCGCGAAGCGATTTGCGGGAAGTGGGAGGTTTGGTCAAGTCGCCCTCGAATCCGTAGGTTTGGCCTTCGGCCTGCACTCTACGGCTAATCACATGATGCCCCGCAGGGGCATTAGCTGAGCAAAGCAGATCGATTGAGAGGCGATTTGCGTATATCGCCGCTGCTTCATTCCCATTTCCCTTGTGGGCGCATTCTCTGTATTCTCTCCGCCATGAAAACGCATATTCTGACGAATACCGACTCCGCGTCTGAGGCCACGCCATGTCCTCAATAATCACGATCGCCTTCTTGATATGCTTCGCCGGGCTTGCGGCGCTCGCGGTCAAGAGGCCTGCGGCTGCGCTTGCGATTGCGGCCTTCTTCCTTCCTTTCGAGACCTATTACAATCTGGGGGTGACCGTCACGAGCAACGAGCTGATCATCCTGGCCCTTGTGGCCGGCCTATTACTGCGGCTCATTCGCGGAGAAGCGCCGGCAAAGAATCTCGTCAGGATATCGGTCGCTTTCATCCCATTCTGCCTCGCTCTGTGTCTGTCTGGGCTTTTCGCTGCCTCTTTCTCCGAGGCCGCGAAGGAGGCGGTTCGCTGGTTCTCATTTTTTGCTCTATTCGCGGTTGCCGGCTTGTCGATACGAAGCCTGGACGAATTAGGGAGCCTATTCAAGTGGCTCGTCTCGGCGAGCGTCCCGGCCTCACTCTATGGTATCTTCCAATCGGTGTTCGGGCTGCCATCGGCTGCTTTCGAGCTCGAACCACACACTCGTATCGATTCGCTCTTCTGCTTGACAACGGGCTGGCACGTCAGGGCTCATTCGTTCTTCAACCAGGCCAACTCGTTCGCGTGCTACCAGATTCTCGTCCTACCGATGTCAATCTACCTTGCCGGACGGGGCAAGACCAGGGCGGTCAGGACATTCGGGGCGACCGCTCTTGTGCTGAACCTGCTCGCCCTGATGCTGACCTTCTCCCGTGCCTCCTGGCCGCTCGCGATCATCTCCATAGTCGCCTATTTCCTTCTCTCGAGGGAAAAAGGCTTGGCACGGCCAGTTTTGTCGGGCAAAAGGCTCCTTTGGCCAGTCATCGGCATTTTGCTGGCGGCTACCATTGCCGGTCTTTTTCTCAAAGGGGCGGATATCTCATCGCTTCTGTCGGGATATTCCGGTATCCAGCGGCTGCAGCTATATCGCGCAGGGCTTTCGCTGATCGCGGATAGGCCGATTCTCGGCTACGGGCCGGGGAACTACCATCTGGCCGCAGAGGGGATAAAACTCGCGGGCGACGTGGAGCGGCTGAAGCGTGCGCACCTTCACAATCTGTATCTCCAGGTCGCGCTGGAGACGGGCATGATAGGGCTAGCTTCGTTTCTCTTCTTTGTTGTATATATTGTTGGTTCAGCGTGTCGAGGCGTTCGTGCTGCACGGAGCCCTGCTCTTCGGGGCCTTGCCGCCTCGCTTTGTGTCTCGAGTTGTGCATTTTTCACATATAATATGATCGACATTTATCGCTATCACGGTGTCCACCTTCTCGCGGCAGTGATCATGGGCTCGGCCATGGCGCTTGCGAGCGTAGAAAATGGTTCGGGGAGTGCTATTTGAACCTGCTGCAGAGAGTATTCATGAACGCTTCCTTCCGGACCTTTGGTGAGGTCGGCAGGAAGCTAATCGGCTTCGGCTTTGTGCTGTTCTTGGGTCGGGCGATTGGCGCGGAGGGCCTGGGCGAATATGGGGCCATGCTGTATTACACAAACCTCTTCGCGATGTTCGTCGATGCCGGCCTGAATACCCTATATACCAGAGATTCGGCTCGTTCACCGGAGAGTCGTCAGAGCATCATGTCAGCCTTGCTCCTGATAAAAATGATGCTGTCGGGTGCAGTGCTGCTCATAATGTCAGTCATCACCTATCTGGTCG
>JAFGIT010000167.1 GCA_016929465.1 Candidatus Coatesiibacteriota bacterium
CACGCTTCCGCATGCGGCTACCGTTGTGGCCCCCTGACAGGGGGCTGAGGGATGAAAGCCAATCTATGGAAGGGAGGATGTGGCCGAATTTGGGTTCGTTCGGTGTATCCATGAAGATGATGAGGAGGAGGAGGCGTTCTTGGGGCCTTGGACAGGCTGGAAAGCCCGTCCTACGCCTGGGCCATCGAGGGATGCTCAAAATAGGGATAAGGAGGCGATCTATTTAGATGCGGTGCCAGGTCACCGCGATGCAAAGCGGTGCGAGCGCCCCGCACTCCGAAAGGGAGATGAACCGCGAAGGCGATAGGGAGGAGAGGCGATTTATTGGATGGTGGTGTCATGCCACCACCTGTGAAAGCGGCGTCATGCCGCCGCAGTCCAAAGGGGGCGGTTATGGTTGGTGGATTCGTGGTCGCGTGCCGTGTATGGTTGCACGCAGGGCCAATATACAAGCCTGGCCTGATTTTGAGGCCGTCATGAGAGAGGACTTGACTTCTGAAGAGGGGCGTTATGCCAGATTGTTCTGAACGACGGGAAGAGGAGCGTCTTCCGAAATCGAGCGCTGCCGCCATAATCACCCGTGATATGAACGGCGAGACCGAGATTCTGCTGACACTGAGAAATAGTCCGCCCCTCGAAGGCGTTTGGTGTTTGCCTGGCGGGCATGTTGACCAGGGGGAGACGGCACGCGATGCCGTAATTCGGGAGGTCAAGGAGGAGACCGGTCTCGACTTCGATGCCAGGTTCTTCAAGTGCTTCGATGAGGTCTTTCCTGAGTATGGGATATTCGCGGTAGTGTCCGTATTCGAGGGCCGTGCATCGGGCAAATTGAAGCCTCAGATCGACGAGGTCGCTGAGCTCAGATGGTTCCCAGTTCAAAAAGCAAGATCGATGCGGCTTGCGTTCTGCGACAACGAGATTTTGGATTGTTACTTCGGGCAGAGCGAGGGTGCTGGGATGGTTCCGCCGGAATCAGGAGGGGGTTGAAGCGAGAGGCGAGGTCTGAGGAGGAGGGGCGATTCACTTTTCAGCCTCCTTGTCCCCAGCCGTCCATTCAGTCCATGGGGTCCATTCGGTCCATACTTGTCCATTTATGCCACGGACTCAAAAAGGCTATCCTGCATCCGGACCATCGAAAAATGCCCAAAATAGGGATGAGGAGGCGGTCTATTTGATGCGGTGCCAGGTCACCGCGATGCAAAGCGGTGCGAGCGCCCCGCACTCCGAAAAGCGATAAGGAGGAGAAACGATTTATTGAGATGGCGGCGTCAAGCCACCGCCTGTGAAAGCGGCGTCGAGCCGCCGCAGTCCGAAAAGCGCCCAGCACTCCAAAAGGGCCCCGCGCCCCAAAGAGGGGGCTATTTTAGGAACTGGACTTCTTTTTTGGCGTAGTAGATCTGGGTGAATTTGTCGGTGATGAGGCGGAATGGCTTGTAGCCGGCCTTTTTGAACGCTATGTCGGCGCCCTCTATGATGATCGTCGGGTTCTGGCGGGCGATGTATTCGTTGTCGCTCTTCTGGTGGCTGGTTATCAGGATGTTCTCGACTATCCCCTCGGGCCGATAGAGACCGGTCGCCTTTATGTCGAGGGCGACCATGCGGTTCGGCTGCGGCTCGGTGTGTGCGATGTGCTCATTCGTGACGCCGAGCATGTCGTATGTGGGCAGCTTCGAGTAATACGGAGTCACTCCGGCGACTGTGGTTGCGATCGTGGTCCCTTTTGGGGCGTGCTCTCGCAACCATTCTCCGAACAGCCGCTTCTGCCGCTCGTAGCCGAGGACCGCCTCGTGCGCCTTTGTCCTGCCGCGTAGCAAATCCCACTTCGGGATGCCTCGTTCGCCGCCCGCGAAATAGATCAGCGTCGGGAAGGTGTATGTATAGAGCATCAGGAGGGCAACAAAGCCGATAAAAGAGGCCGTCCCAAGCCGCCGGATGCGGCGTGTGGGCTTGGTCTCGACGGCGAGGCGATATATCCAGGAGAGCGATTGCGAGACCAGGATATAGAATATCGGAAGGTAGGGCATCAGCAGCCTATAGAGGTGCTTCGAGTCGCCGCCAACGTGCATCGAATAGACGATCGGGATGATGCAGAAGATCGAGAGGAAACTGAGAGCGGAGCGCCTTCTTGGCCGATTCACCACCCAGAGCAGCGCGACCAGGACCACAATCACCGCGCCGCCGCCGCGCCAGGTGAAATCGAAGATGTACTTGAGTCCACGCACCCACTGGTCCATATACGCGCCGAATGAGCCCGCCATACGAACGTAATATGTATTTGGGTAGGGGTAGCCGTAATATGTGAACCGCCAGATGAAGTATATGCCGTAAATTACCACATAAGGCGCGACGAGTTGTGCGATGCGTATCGGGAGCTGATCAAGCCGCACTTGTGCCGCGAGGTCGCCCTTCGGGAGCTTTTCCCCATCCTGGCCTTCACCCTCCCCATCTTTCTTCTCTGCTCTTCTCATGAGCTTCCAGCCGCGATACGCTATCAGGAAATAATACGCGACGGTAATGGCGAAGAAGATCACGCCCTCCGGCCGCGTCATCGTCGCTATGACGAATAGAATCGATGTGTATGCAAAAGTCAGGCCGGTCCTAAGAGATTTGAGGAAGAAAAATATCGCAAGGATCGCGAAGAAAGTGAACATCCCGCCTTCGAGCCCCCATTGCGCCCAGGCGACGAACGGCCCAGAACAGGCAAGGAACAGCACCGGCAGGGCGTTGCGCCAGCCGCTCTCGCCGCTAATGAAATTCGCAAAGCGGAAGGTGATAATCATCGTAGCGAGCGCGAAGAATATGCCGAATCCCTTTGCGAAGATGAGGGGGTCCCCACCGAGTTTGATCACCGCCGCCAGGATGAGCGTCCAGAGGAAATTCGTGTAGCCCTCGACCCGTTCACCCACGTTATAGACGAGCCCGTTGCCGTTCGCGAGGTTTTCGGCGTATCGCATCGAGATGAAGGCGTCGTCGTAAGCGTATTCGATTATCGAACTGCTGTGGAATGCGTATATGAATAGTGCCGCGACCAGCATCGCGTAGGTGATGTATCTGTCGAGATTCGCTGGATTCATCTAATTCCGCCTCCGGTAGAAATGGCCTTCCTGGCCGAATCGAGCACGACCTCCGTCGGGATATCCTTCATGCAGAGCGGGTCCTTGCAGCCGGGGAATTTTTCATTGGAATAGCACGGGCTGCAGTTCACGGGGCTCGTGACGACGAAATGAGTGGGGATGCGCGGCCCCACCGCGAGAGGATTGCTCGGGCCGTATATGGTGACGCAGGGAACCTTCAGGGCTGCCGCGATGTGAACCGGAGCCGAGTCGTTCGTGATGAGGAGCGAGCAGAATGAGATCAGGCATGCGAGCTCCCTGAGCGAAGTGCCCTGCGGCCGAATGCCCTTGAATGGAAGGCGGTCCATCACCGCGTCCAGGAAGACCTCGTCGCTCTTCCCGCCGAGGACGAGCACCCTTGCTCCCGTTTCTTGTGCGAGTTTACGTGCGACTTGTGCAAAGCGGTCCGCGGACCAGCGCTTCGCACCGACATCGTCTCTCGGGTTCTTTCCCCCACCGGGACAGACCGCTATCAGCTTATTCTTGCGGCTTGTTTCGGGAGCGAGGAATTTCTCGAAAGCCAGCTGCCGCTCAACATCCGAGAGGACCAGCACGCTATCTGGCGTCGCCCCTTCAAAGCCGAGCGCTCTCGGGAGGTCCATGTAATTGTCACCGATGAACCGCTCAGAATTCGGGCTCCAGGGCAAATGCATCGTCAGCGAGAAGCCGGAGCCGTCCAAGTCGAAGCCGACTCGAACCGGCACTCCGGCGAGCGCGACAATTGCCTGCACGGGAGCAGACGGCTGGAATATCGCGGCGAGATCGAAGCGCTCCGCGGCGAGCTTCCTCGCGAGTTTCAATAGACCGGCGATACTGTGATTGAAGATAAGCTCGTCGGGGAACACTATCACCTCATCAACGCTTGGATTGCCCTCCAATATCTCGGCAGACCAGCTCCCGCTCAGGACCGCGATGTGCGAATCCGGCAAAAGCTGCTTTAACGCAACGATACTCGGAGTGACCATCAGAAGGTCACCTATCGCGTGCGTCTTCACGACAAGTACCCGCTTCGGATGCAATTCCTCACCATCGGTCCCTCTCGCAAAAAGACCGAGAAAGCCGCCGAGCAGGCCGCCAACGAGCCTATTCATCGAGGACCTCATTTCTCATAGGTGCGAATATACGATGTCGCCGCTGCTCCTGCAATATGGGAGCCGGCGAAGGAGAAGGGGGAAGGGGGAAAGGAGAAGGGATAAAGGGGAGGGCAATAAAGTCAAAAGGGCGGATGGTGTGAAGAGGGCCATCCGCCCTTGATCGTTTTGCTTTTGCTGTTATCCCTTTTGCTACTTACAGCTTGTGTGGCGCCGACTCGTAGGCGTTAATCGTTGTTGCGATGACCATGTCGGCGGGATTGCCTTTGCTTGGAGGGGGCGTTACATCAGAGGCGGCCCGTTCCCCGCTTATGATAGTCCAATCGCCGACCATTAGGTCCTCGATTGCGGCTGGTTCCTCGTTCCTGGTGATCATCGTCTCAGGGGTCACTGAGACAATTACCTTGCCCTGCATGACAATGCTCGGCGCCCAGTAGGAGGTGCCGGATACATAAATCAGGCTATTCTCATAGTCTATTTGGCTGATCGAACCTTCTACGAGGACCCTATCGATACTATCCACGGAGAGATCGACTGTGTCCGCAAGGAAATAATCGAAATCACCCTCTGTCTGCCAGCTGCCGTAGGCCACGGCGATGTCGCCAGGCTGAATCTGCTCGAACTCGATCAATTGGCCCAATCTGGTCAAGACCACGTCTTCCGTCAGCCGGACAAATGCACGGTCCATCGGTCGGCCTGGATTGAGGCCCAGGTCAGCGAGCCAGAAGGCACGCTCATCGGGCAATATCTCGTCGATTCTGCCGGTGATGTACTCGGGCATGGTATTCTCTACAACCTCGATATGCTGAGCGGTGACAACGGGCGCGATCACGCCAGCAAAAATATCCTCCTCGAGCCAGCCCTGGACGAACACATGATCGCCCTCGACGATCTCGGCAAGCGTTATACCCTCACCTTCCTTGACGATTGTGGTCTCATCCGTGACCTTAACCTCGTAGAACCACCAGGCCCACGGATTGTCGCCCTTTTGCACCCATACTCCTGCCTCGACGAACAACGTGTTGTTCTCCAGCTCGATCGAGGTGACGACACCCTCGAACTCGGTCGGGAGGCCATGCTCGCTTTGCTTCTCGAAGGTGAATGGCTCGGACCACGCTCCCGGACCATCCCCAAATACGGCCTGCACGCGCCAGCTAAAGACGCCATCCATCAAAGACGCAGCAAGGTCGGGATTGACTGTCATGGAGGTGATAAAGAACGGCAGATAGAAAGAGACAGCTTCCTCGTCCGGGAAGGTTATCTCGAAATTGTACCCCTCGGCGTTGGGGACACTGCTCCACTCGAAGATGATTGACATGTTGCGAAATATGCAGGTCCCATCCGCTGGGCTCCAAAGGTCCGGAATCGTTGGGTCATGGTCAGTGATCGATAGTATGAACGGCTCTGGCTCGCTATAGACACCTGCCTCGCTTACTGCGATTGCAGAGAGAAGGTAGTCGGCTGGGGGCACCAGCCCGGGGAAATTCGGCACGGTCCAGTACCCTTCCCAGACGGTGAGAGTATCCGTGCTATCGACCTCCGTCAGCTGCAGAAGCGGGAAAAACTCATAAACTATCCACACGGTCGAAACCGTGACGGATTCGGTTTTGGCGATTTCTGCCCAGAAGGTCACATCATCGCCGTATGTCACGAGGGACGGGTTGGCCCCCGCCGCAGAAACATCGGGTGTGCCCTGTGCCCCGGCCAATGTAGCAAGAATGAACAGCATGGCCGCGCCCAGGAAAATGCTTTGGTTGGTTCTTCTTCGGGTCATGTTCAATCCTCCATTGCGAGTTGTTTTTCTGCCCTAAAGAATTCGGCACTCTTGCTTAGTTTGTCTTATTCTTCGGTGTGTTGTCAAGTCGCTGTCCGTGTGAAGGCCTGTTAGCGGGTGTGTAATTTGTTGGACTGATCGCTCGAATAAAGCCTGGTCGAATGATTTAGCTGGAATATTGCTTGACTTGGGGGATATATTTGGGCCATATTATATTACGCTCTAACATTGGATAATGGGAGAATGACCGGTACTCGGCACCGCAAGGTTGCGGCCTTATTGGCTTTATTTTTGCTGTATTTTGTTCCCGCACTATTCGGGGATGATGTTGATTCGCTCTCGACAGACGAGTTCACCGTCGAATTCAGTGCAGACAAGAACGAATACATCACCTGGAACAGGTTGAGGCTCTACTTAACTGTTGAGGGCACATCTCCCGGGATGGATGTCGATGTCTATCTGGGGATAGCGCTGCCTGACGGCACGCTCTTCGGACTCGTGCCGGACCTCTCATTTTCGGGGCTGAATGTTGAGAAGGGTGTCCTGTACCCCATCGATCTCGCCAGGCCGGATACTCTTATCCCGGCGATGAGCGCTTTTTCGAGCCGCGAGGGCGAGGTATTCGAGAGGAAACTCGTTTACAGGGCGATTCTCGCGCATGGGCTTGGCCTTCCGGAGGGAGAGTATCAAACGATAGCACTCCTGTGCCACTCAGGAAC
>JAFGIT010000018.1 GCA_016929465.1 Candidatus Coatesiibacteriota bacterium
ACTAATAATCGCAAATGCAATTATCAGAGAGCAAAAACCATGGGTCAATCCGATGAAAACAGCTTGACCTTAAACACAGTCACTACAGGTGGTATGCATCGAGTACACGTCATTCGCCAATCCCCTGGCAAGATGACTTATGTTAAAGCCTCCAAGCCGCCGCCCACACGATTGGAAGTCCGACGTATTGGACAGACTCTGGATATGGCGTCTCAATTGAGCCTTAGTTCAGGCCAGCAGTTCTCGAATTCTCCGCTTCTGCCTTTTACGTGCAGGTTCAAATAGAGGCCATCGATATAGGTGCCGTCTCCTGTGGGTATATTCGGCCACGGGACGCTCTGCAGGTCCTCCTGGTCGGTGGCGACAACCTCGATTGGGTACAATCCGGCCCCGATGCCGGAGAGGTCCTCGAACTCGACCTTCACAGACCATTCGAACGAATCGATCGAGCCCGGCTCTGCGATGCTCCTCTCCATCTGATAACTGAAGGTTGTTCCAGGTATCCTGACCTGGCAAGAGGCAATCGCGGCAGCATCCGATGAGTGGTCTGCGTCGAATGCGTATGCTCGAACCACGAAGCTCCCCTTCTCTCCGGCAAACATGGCATTTTGCGAGATGCCGGCCGCGAAAATTATAGGGTGACTCGCGCCGTCGGCGATGAGGCTATTCGCCGCTCCCGGCTCAGAACCGGGGGCGGTCAGCTGGCCAACGAATAGTCCATTTCCCAGATCGGCCATCGACACACCAAGGTCGAAGTCCCGATAGAACACCTTGATGCTATCGATGAAGGTGTGCCCGTAGGGAAGCGCGACGACGGACAGATTACCAGAAAGGCTGCCGTCAGGATTCGAGGTCAGATAGGAGTCCATCGTGCCCGCGGCTTTGAATGACGGGTATTTCGCCGGTGAGATCTCGATGGTATTCACGTAGTCCGAAATGGTCGCCTCCTCGATGATAATCGTGCTCGGATTCTCCGGGTCAATCCGGTACGAAAGCGGCTTCTCCGGGCACTCGACTTCGAGGATGTGCATGTCGCCGGTCGCGAATGAGCTGACCTCCCAGATTTCCGGCGGCACCGTTGTATCGTAAAGCAGCTCGGAAGCAGATAGGTCAACCTTGAGCCAGGCGGTCATCGTGTTCGGATTCATGATCCCGCCACTGACGACGTATGTCAGGCCGCGCCGTGAGCCGTATCCCGAGCCTACCGCAAGCGGGAAATCTGTCATCTTCCAGTCGGAGATGAGTATCTCACTCTCCCGACTTGGATCGGACGTCGGCACGTGAATCATGAGCGCAATTTCCTCATTGCCGCCCGAGACCGATGATCTCTCTGGCCTTGGCTGATAGGGGAGAGGAAGAGCCATTACGATTGGATCCATATCGAATATCTGTGTGCCGATCTCCAGCGGATTCACGTATGAAAGCGTTTTGTTGTAGAGGCTTGCGATCAGCTGGAATCCATAGTACGCCTGTCTTCTAAGCTCGGGCAGGATATATGGCCTATCCGGGGTCAATGAACAGCCGGAATTGGTGTGCGTCCGATTTATCAAGCCGTAGTCGGCGCCATCATCGCCCGCGTCGCCCTCCTGCATCTGCCAGTGTGCGACGTGAACGTCCGCATAGAAACAGGTCAGGTGAGAGCGCGCAAGGTACTTGGCCATTCTCACAAAGCCCCTCAACTGGTCCTTGCATGGCCAGCTGTAATGGAATGGGGAGCCGTCCTCCGTGTTATAGAGAGCGATCGAGCCTGGGTCCTGGCCGGTCACTGCGCTTATGCCAGACCTGAGATCATTCACGTGCTCGACGAAGCTCCGCTGGGGGGCGCCGCGCCCGTCGTAGTGGATAAACATCGAGCATCGCCCGTAATGATCATCGCTCGCGATGTATTGGTGCGGATAAGGTACCTCGACCTCGGGGGCGCCAAGATACAGCTCGCTTTCAGATTGCCACACCCCGGTCCGGAATCCGTGGAAGCCGTAGCCATCTATATACGTCTCGAAGAACTCCTGCGTCGCGCCCAACGCCACCATCTCCGCAACCACCGCGTTGATATAAGGCACATCGCAGCCGCAAGTCGCGCCGAAAATCAGCTTCGCATGTGGTGCCAAATTCTTCATGAGGGGCGCGGTATTAAGCAGCATTTCGGCATAGAGCTTCGTCATCCTCTGCCAGTCGTCCGCGGTCGCGAAGGGGGGATATGGGCGCCAGAATTCGGATTTGCACATGCAGTCGTCGGCATCCACTGCGCCCGAAGGAACCCAGTTCTGCTCTTCCCAGACCATCCAGCCGTCCACGTATTCTCCGTAATACTCGGCCATCGTCTTGCAGTATTTCATATACCTTGCGAGCCATTCCGCACTTATGTAAGTCGTCTCGATGTGACCGATATCCGGGTCATCGTCGTCGTAGGATGTTACGCCATCGGGCTCATCTGCCGCTTGAACGTAGAAGCACCATCTATCCGAGCCCGTGCAGCCGGCCGGCTCATCCGGAGTGTAGAGCCAATCGGGATAGAAAGACGGGTTGCTGAAGGATAGGGTGATCATGTTCTTGATGCCGCGGTCGTGGCAGTCTTTGAGGGTGTCGAACGTAACCGTATCTCTGTCGGAGAAGAAAGGCTCGCCGGTCTGTGGGTTCGTGAACTTCTGGACCTCTGCCCACGAGAGCGGAGTGTCCCAGTGCGAGACAACGAACCAGGTGGCGCCGAGCTCGTAGCCCTGGTTCTCCAGGATGCGGCCGTAACGCACATCCGAGTTCTCGTAGGGGAAGGATATTGCGACCCCGAAATGGTTCTCGGGACCCTCGCCCGAGTCCAGCATCTCGAAATGCCTTGCCGTTGATGTGCCAGTGAATGAAAGAACCAGGACGAGGAGCAGAAAATAGGCCAATCTCTTCATCTGAGTGCCTCCTTGAGTGAATGTTGCATGCCGGATGCATTTGAACATCTTAGAAAACGGTCCGTATCGAATCAGGAATTTCCCAACATCACGCGCGGCAGCCCCGCGCAGAAAACTCTCGCAAAATGGACTTATCCGAAACTGCCACATCGGCGGCGTTGGTTCAAGCTATTCTCCCCAAGCCAATCAATTGCGGATTGCGGATTGTGGATTGCGGATTGCGGATTGCGGATTGATCAGAAGCTTGATCCACCAAGAATCACTAAGCGTTTTAGGAGAAAGGCGAAGGGGGAAGGGAAAAAGGATGAGTCGAAAGGATGCAGTGGAGAGGGCTGTCCATAACGTCAATCTGAGTCCATCAAGTCCATTTTATCAGTCCCCATATGCATCCCTTGGTGGTCCTTGAACCTTGAACTTTGAACTCTGAACTTTGAACTTTGAACTATCTGACCACGGTGACGCTCTCGAACTTGCGGTCGATTGGCCCGATGAGCTTCTGCGTGTTACGGCCGGTCATGCAGCCCCAGAAGGTGTAGCTACCGGGTGGGACCTGTTCGCGGGGCATCTCGATGATGGTCGCGGTTTCATTGAAGCCAGCGTAGAGATTCAGTTGTGTTGGGGCCGGCTCGGACGTCCAGTTCGGGTAGAAAACGAGGCTACCCTCTATCTGGCAGGCGATATAGACATCGATGCCTACAACTTGCTGTGTGTTGAATACGTTGGCGATGATCGCAATGCTATCCGTGGTCTCCAGACTATCCAAAGTGAGTCGCGTCGTCGGCGAGCCGCCGTAAGATATTCTGCTAAGCACCTCGCCGTCATGCATCAGCCAAAGATTGCCGTCAAAGTCGATGGTGCAATCATGAATTGCTCCAGGCGGCAGGCCGTCCGCTCCTGTATATGCCCCCATTTGGTCCCCATGATACCGATATACGGCCTGGTCTCTGCAGACCCATACCGTGCCATCCTCTGCCATCGCGAGGAGATCTGAAAAGCTGGGATTATTGCCTCCCAGATGTGCTAAGTGCTCGAATTGGCTCCCGTCGAAAGCCAGGACCTCCGAGCCCGATACAAGCCATAAGCGACCAATTTCATCGAAGAACCTCGGACTAGATGCCTCATCTGAAATGCCGTCGTGCGAGGTGTAGTTCTCTAGGACGTCGCCGTTCTCGGGATTAAGCTTAAAGAGGCCGCCCTTGAGCACTTCGCCGGTGTATATGTTCACCGAGTAACCTCCGAGCCACGCGCATCCGTTCCCGAAGGCCACTGCAGGAGAGACATCCATGGCGGAGAATATGGCTTCCGGAGAATCCCCGGAAAGGCGCCAGAACCTGTAATAGTTCATTCCCGGCATGAGCTCAGGAGAGCCCATCACAGATATCCTGTCGCGTCGGGAGATCCACTTGTAATTGATCGCATACAGCTCGCTATCAACGTCGAAGAAGATCGCCTCGCAATACTCCTGCGACAGGTCAGCGTCGATAGGGGCTCTCGAGAGGCCGTCACGGGCGTCAAATGTATAGAAATGGCACATCCCAGGCGGGGGAAATGAACCGTTTTGAGCCAACCATAGCACCCCATCTGGAGCGAAAGCTACATGACATGGGCCCTCGTACTCGAAGGTATCGGGCCCATCAATTTGAACGTCTTCGATGGAGCCTTCCGAAATCCGCAAGATTCGAGGAGGATCTCCCGGACATAGCCAGATCGCTCCATCAGGCCCGAGAGCGATATTCGGCGCCCAAGCGCCGTGCATATCGATTGTGGTTATCTCAACGCCGAGACACGGAGCGCTGCAGAGGGCAAGCACGAATATTGCCAGAACAAAACCGGCCGACGGATTAGGCATGTTAATTCCCTCCATCACGGATGTGGCCCAATCTGCAATCGCTCCAATATTAGGCTGGAGCAGTCGTCGAATTGTATCACCCACCATGGTCTCTCTTGGGCCGGAATCATATAGACATGCCTTTCATGCGCTGCGAAGCTATCATGGAAGACAACAGACCGCTGCGGGCGCCCAACCATGCCCGGCTCCTCAATGAAGATCTGCCTGTTCCCACCGCCAATTCCTGGTTCGAACAGAACTTCCACCGGAGGCATCCAGACTTCCATTGCACCTCGGCCGCCTTCGCTATTCTTGAAGCCTGGGACCCAATTGCAGTCAAATCTGGCTGATATCGGCGAGTCAGTGGCATTTACCGCTATCAAGTAATAATAGCGGTTCCATGATCTTGGGCTAGTCTCTACCCCT
>JAFGIT010000168.1 GCA_016929465.1 Candidatus Coatesiibacteriota bacterium
ATGACGGAATGGGCCAGGACGAGCCGATAGGCAAGCTGTTCTCGATACCATCGGGCGGAGAAGGGTCCGGCTTCCCCGATGAGGATCCGAACTGCAAGGGCCTCGATTTGGGCTCTTGGATTCAGTCATCGCCGGCTCTCGACAACGAGGGCAACATATACATGATCACGGGCGACAACACGGTATTTTCGATCTCGCCCGACGGCGTCATCATTGGGCGGATGTATCTCCCGAGTGGAAAAGATCTAGACCCACAGAGGAACGAGTACTGGATACGTCCTACGGGTGCGATCGGCCCGAACAAAACACTTTACGTCGGGTGCTGGGATGGCGTGCTCTATGCACTTCAGAGGGATTTACCCTCCATTGACGAGCCTTGTCTATTGATGGCGGGTTTCATGCGCAGTGAGCTTTCCGCGTCCGTCGATAGCAAGCTCGAGGTTCGAGCGCTCGTCACCGACCCCGAGAGCAATGTGGTCTATGTGGAAGTCTACTATGAGGGTATCGACCTTGGTTGGAAGCTCGAAAGAGCAGGCTTCGACGATGTTGCGAACGCGATGATCTTCACAAAGGAGTTCGATGTCCCCGCAACAGTGATAGACTCGCACATGAGCTATTCGCTGGAGCTACTCGCCGTGGATGCCGTGGGGAATGAGAGCCAGCTCTGGCCCTACTTCTCAGTCATCTCAGAAGGAAATACGCGACGGGCCTATAAAGCACCTGATTGGCGCGCAACACGAGACGCCGCGTTGGCGATGGACGAGGATATAGATGGCAACCACGCCCCGATAGTTCTTATGGCTGGGAATCCATACAGCAAGATCACCCATGAGCATGGCGGCGACCTGTATGTAGCAGCGCTGGTCACGGATCCAGATGGAATAAGCGACATAGCATCCGTGAGATGGAAGTTCTACCCGCTAGGCGTAGTAGAGGGAGAAGATATCACTCAATACGCCTTCCACGGCCTGTACAAAGACGCGGTCCTCTATTTTTATGGAGTTCACGCTTCGCCTGGATCAGGGGAGCTGGCGATTGAGAACCGGATACTGGTCGTTGACAAATCCGGACTTGCGAGCACTCAGTTCCCCGCTATTACTGTGGTGCCGTAGCATTCTTATTTGATCTCCGATGAGGCTTCGGTCGATGGCGCCTCATGAATTCGGACTCCATGACTGATATTCTCGGGCGGATTGCGTGAAATCCGCCCGCTTTTCGAGACGATATGATAGAGATATAGCTCGACAATTCCCTGATGGAGGAAGAAGCCGATGAACAGAGCGAAAGCACTTGCGTGCATAAGCTGTCTTGCCTTATTGATAGTATCACTCCCCGCCCTATCGCCAGGTTTCAGCGTTGCTGAGCCCTCCCCGATTGGTCAAGGCGATCTGATGTGTCGTGCCGAGACAAAGGGCATAGAGATTGCGGATATAGACTGGGATGCGGTCATTGACGAGCTCGATGCCGGATTTGAGCAACCCATCAGTGCTACGAAGGACCCGGATGATCTCGTTTGGTACTTCAAGACCAGCGGCTGGATAGTCTCCAAACCACTTATTGATGTTGATGGTACAGTATATTTCGGTGCGGGCGACGGCAATTTCTACGCTCTGGATGCAACCGGACAAAAGCTCTGGAGCTATAACGTCGGCGTTCCGATTGTCGCTGATGCCATTTTCGACAGCAGGGACAGGATAGTTGTGGGGGCGCTCGACGGAGCAATCTACTTCTTGAACAAAGATGGCACCCTGGACTTCAGCTTCTGGACTGGCGGACCGATCTTCTCGACCGCCTCAGTTGATTTGCTCGGGAATATTTACATCGGGTCGAATGACTTCAATTTGTATAAATTGAGCCCAGACGGGGCAGTACTTGGCACCTTCGAGACAGGCGGATGGATCGACAGCAGGCCGACCTTCCTATCCGACGGTACGCTGTGCTTCTCCTCTTACGATAGGACTATCTACATTGTCGATCAGGACCTCAACGAAGTAGCGCGGTTTGAGACGGGCACCTGGCTTACACGAGCTTTCTCCGTTGGGGGCGACAACACGATCTATGCTGGTGGCATAGATGGCATCTTGTACGCAGTCAATCCTGCTGGGACCCTCAAGTGGCAGTATAACGCTGGACAGGCCATCTTTTCCTCTCCCATTGTGACAGAATTGGACGTGTTTTTCGGAAGCAATGCCGGCCGCTTCTGCAGCGTAAATGGGGCAAATGGTGGCGAGAATTGGATATTTCGCGTCTCGGATATCGAGATAGTCTCGAGTTCTCCCGCGCTAGCACCGGATGGAAAGCTGTTCTTCGGGACGAGCGATCATAAGGTCTATGGCCTGAGACAGGACTCCATTAGGCAATTCTCATTCAATACTGATGTGACCGTCGGTTCGACCACATTGGCCGGAAAACCGGTCCTGGGCGGGATCGCGATCGACGCGGATGGTGTAGCCTATTTCGGGAACTGCAACGGCGTTCTGTTCGCAGTTGATACAGGCAGCGTCTCCAAAGCGCCGGTTGGTGCTGACTTAGACGATCTGTCGATCGGCCACTGCTCAGATGATTTGAGTGCTTCTATCGAGCCGATCTGCAAGCCTGTTCGAGGCGCCTTCGATGGACAGACCAGGCTGGCGACATCAACTCCCAACGCCGTCGATATGGCGCTCAAGACGATGTGTATGAGTCGGAAGTCCCTCGACCGACCGACCGAGGTTTACTACCGGCCATATCCCTACGTAGAGAAGTGTGTCCTTGGGATAACGGAGGACATACTGAATGACGCATTCGTTGGTCCGCCTTTCGCCAAGGAGCTGACTGACTCGCTGATCTTCGAGGATAGCGAGCTTCAGGACTACATCCTGACAGCCGCGTCTCCCCTTGGGCCAATAATCGCGCGAGCCAATTATAATCATTTCCTCTCCGATACACCTCTCAGGGATGCAATCGAGCAGATCTATACTACTAATGGCGTAATTCTCAGCGAGGCCATGAGAAATGACCTCGCGGCGCAGGCTGCCAATCTCTCCCTCGAACTGCGCCAGGCAATGGCGATGATCCTGTTCGCGATGGATGACGCTTCTAGCAGTCTGAATCAGGCCTTCGAACACATGTCCCCTAATGCAAAGGCTGATATCAAGGCCCGCATACCCAACGCATATCCGCTCTGCTATTATCCTGGCTCTTTCCTGAGCACAGTATTTGATGAATGGGTGGAAGGCGTTGACTTCGAGCAACTCTTGACTGCGGGGACCACCCTGCTTTCGGGCCTCAAGAGGTCAGAGGATTATTTCGCCTATGTGCATGACTCATCCATGGCCGAGTTTCTTTTCGAATTCGACACTCCAATAGGATTTGTGATGGTCGGCGGCGCGGGGGACAACGTCTATAATGAACTGGCTAATGGGGTGCGCGAGAGGAATGCGCTGCTCATCGATATCGGTGGAAACGACTTATATGAGGGTCGCTCGGCAGGTTCGACTGGTGATGAGACACCCATGTCAATCGCAATTGACTTGTCCGGTGACGATGTTTATGAATCCGACAAGGATGGCTGCCAGGGATGGGGATTCTTCGGGATAGGCGTTTTGCTCGACTTCTTCGGAAATGACCTTTACATCGCGCCAGACCACAGCCAGGGCTCATCGACTTTCGGCATCGGGATCCTCCAGGACGTCTATGGAGATGACCTCATAATCGGCGAAGAGATGGCACAGGGCGCATCAGCCTGCGGGATCGGGCTTTTGGACAATGAATCAGGCAATGACATCTACTTCTCCCCACAATACGCCCAGGGCTTCGGCTTCACATTCGGCTCAGGAGTGCTCAGGGATGTCGAAGGCAATGACTTCTACTTCGTGGGCGGTGTGGATGTGGACTTCAGGGAGCAGGAGCCCGGACAGGAGCGCTATGTGTGCATGGGACAGGGCTTCGGCTATGGGCCTCGTCGAGACCAGGAGAGCTGGCAAGGTGCCGGCGGGATTGGAATTCTGACGGACGGCGGCGGTAATGATTACTACCTTGGTGACTATTTCGCGCAAGGGTCCAGTTACTGGTTCTCGACTGGCGTCCTCGACGATAAGGGTGGCGACGACGTTTACGTGGCGAGGCGTTATTCCACAGGTGCCGGTATTCATAATAGCGTGGGCGTCTTGGTCGATGAAAGCGGCAACGACGAATACTGGGGCTGGGGAGTTGGCGTCGGCCACGGCCTGGACGCCTCTGTAGGCATCGTGGTTGACATAATGGGCGACGATTTCTATTCGGCGAGAGGCTGGTACATGATGGGCCATGGCGGCGATGGAGTGGGCGTCCTGATCGATAACGCCGGCAATGACATCTACAGCCAGCGTGATGCGACTAGCCTCGGCTATGCCGGTCCCTACGATGTTGGGCTTCGCAGGCCAATTGGGATATTCGTAGATGTCGATGGCGCTGATGCCTATACGACGAAGGGCAACAACCGCTCCTGGATGGCTGATGAGACGGGCGTAGGCATCGACCTCACGGCAGGTGACAGCGGCTGCCTTATGCCGGAGTGATAGCCGAGCATTATTCGCCCGAAAAGACCATAACTCGCTAGATTTCAGGGCCTGGGGGAGTTGGGATAGCTGTGCCGTGCCTCCCTGCGTCCCGCTTTGTGATCTTCCCAAGTATTAGATAGCAGGAGAGTGTATTGGACCGTCCTAAGCTAAGACAAGTTGAGGCCTTTCCCGTGGTTCACGAAGGACAGCGCCTCATGTGCCTTCGAGATCCCCTTAACATGGCCCCTGACGTAGTGCTGTTGTCGCCTGAGGCTTTCAATATAGTGCGCGGATTTGACGGCAAGAACTCCACTACCGAAATCCAGGCCGCATATATGCGCAGAACTGGCAGCATGCTCTACACGGATAAACTCAACGAGCTGATAGAGAGCCTCGACCGAGCTCACATGCTCGAGGGGCCGAGCTTCGAGGCCTACAGAAGGGAGCTGGAGAGCGAATTCAGGGCTTCAACTCTCAGGAAGGGATTTCTGACCGGAAGGAGCTATCCGGGCGACGAAGAGGGTATCGAGCACGTGCTATCGAGCATCTTTCTGGCTGAGGATGGTCCAGGCGAAATCCCGAAGGTCGGTGATGGCAATAAGCTCAAGGGCGCTGTTTTGCCGCACATCGACCTCGAGCGAGGCGGGGCATGTTACGCCAAGGGCTGGGCCAAAGCAGCTGCCGGATGCAAGGCCAGGCGGTTCATCATAATTGGGACGGGTCATTTCGAGCTCGACCTGCCGCTGGCGCTCACGCTGAAGGACTTCGAGACGCCGCTCGGATTGGCAAAGACCGACAAGGAATTCGTGAGTGCACTTGCTGAGAGAGTGGGACCAGACGCATTCAAAGGTGAAATCTCTCATCGGACTGAGCATTCGATAGAGTTTCAGCTGCTATTCATCCAGTACCTCTTTGGCAAGGACATCGAGATTGTGCCGGTCCTTTCGGTCGCGAGGCAGGAGCCGGCGTGGGGCGAGAACGGCTTCATCAGCCCGATGGCAACTGAATTGGTCGCGGCTGCAAGGGAACTTATAGCGGAAGCTCCGGACGAGACATTCGTTATCGCTAGCGCCGACCTCGCGCATATCGGCCCTCGCTTCGGGGATGACCTGACTGCGGAGATTTCTCACGAAAAAGCCGAGGAGACGAAGCAGAAGGACCTGGAGCTATTGGCGCTGCTCGAGAAGCCGGATGTGGCAGCGTTCGCCAACGGAGTGCAGGCCGACCGCAATGCAAGACACATCTGCGGCTACATGCCCATCCTACTTACCGCCGCAATTACGGAGGGCAAGTTCAGCCTCATCGACTACTCCCAGGCCTACGACCCGATGGGCACGGTCAGCTTCGCAAGTCTTGTCATTGAGTGAGGCTCAGAGACATTCGGCGCCTATTATCTCCGAAAGACCGCCTCGACGCCAGGAAGACCGAGACGTACACCACAATTCTGAATGAGAAGGCCCTCGCCTTCTTCTGATAAGCCCTAGTACATCCTTGATGGCAGGCTCGATGATATTCGCTAGTCCAATGAGAAGCCGCTCATCTCAATATCCGTAATCAGCGACATCGTGCCCGGTTCAGAGAGGGCTGTGCACACGGTAAACTGGCCAGCCGTGTCGAATGGTGCCGTCGGAGGCAGTGTGACCATGAGCACAGGCCCGGAGAACGTATATCCACCCGGCAGACTTATTCCCGATAGCATTGGCCCCATGCCCGAAGTCCATGTTGCGTAACCAAATCCCGCCGGCGACCAGAACTGACCATTGGGCGCAAGCAGGACCAAGTAAGCGTCCACTGTCAGATCGTGAGGCACGTCAATGTCCAAATACATGACGATTGTATCGCCCGTTGGTGCGTAGGTCGCTTTATCGGTTGAAGGGCGTATTGACAGCTCGCCGAAAACGATGAACTCGGAGGTCGCCAGATTCGACACGAGATTAAGCGTCCCTGGCTCAACCGCAGCCATCCTGAGCGTATAGGCGCCGGACTTGTCAATCATCGGCAACTCGCAAGGCAATGTCGAAGACCACCATTCCAGTTCCAAGTCCAATCCGGCCGGAATTTCGTAATCCGTCACTAGTGGGGCAAGGCCGTCTGTCCAAGCATCAGCCGTCAGCAGCGAAGCCGACCAATTGCGTTCCGCTGGACCGCCGAGGTCGAAAGACAAGATGACATAGGCATCGACATTAACGGTCTCACCAGTGTTCTGCACCGCGATGTTGACCGCCAGTTCATCACCAAAAGAGACCTCGTTTGAACTCGGCCAGACCTCAACTGTCAGATCGTGAGACACCTCAACGCCTTCTCCCGAAAGGGTGACCATGAGCGAGGGAGTGTCTGGATCGTCGGAAATGACCTCGAGTGCCCCGTCAAAGATGCCCTCTGCGACCGGCGCAAAAGTGACATCTATTTCCAAGCGTTCGTTAGGCTCAAGCGCGATCGGCAGATCGCCGTCAAATGAAGGCTCAAACACTGAATTGTCCGAGGTGATACTCTCAACGGTCAGATCAGCGTCACCGACATTCTTGACCGTGACCATCTGAGTTCCCCTCTCGCCTGTATTGACCTCGCCGAAATCTATACTGCTCTTATTGGCTGATATCTCGGGCCTCGGGACGTGATACTCGGTCGTGCTGTCAGCAAAATTAGGCGACTTCTCGATATTCCCGGCGATGTCGGTGCAGACAGTGTAGAAGCCGTAGGTCCCCTCTCCATCCGGACAGTTGAACTCAAATTGCCCGACCGTGCCGGTTTCATTGAGTCCAGTGTCAATCCACGGTCCATCCTCGTATTCATACCAGAGCTTCGTATTGGCTACCTCTGTGCTGGAGTCATGGGCGGTGAATAAGACATAAAACGGCACTTCCTGGACGCGAGAAGGTGAGGTTGTGGCGGAGATGGGTGGTGTCCTGTCCACGGTGACCGCATCGTCCGCGCCGGCAGCCTTTTCAGCATTCGTGGCCTTGTCGTAGGCCTTTGTGTAGAATTCATAGTACCCGTCACGCATCGTGTCTATCGTGAATCCATAGTCACCTTCTGGGTCACTAAGCTCATCTGCCAGAAGCCAGGGTCCGTAGTCTATCCTGTAGTACATTCTGACTTGGTCCACCCCGCTGAGGGCGTCCGAGCTGGTGTAATGAATCTGTATCGGGAAGGAGTTGGTAAGAGCCGGTTCTATTGAACACGATGAAGTCGGCTTGGTGCTATCGACGATGATTGAGTCATCGGGACCACTCGGCGCACTTTCGGTGCCTCCCGCCTTGTCAGTCGCTATGGTATAGAATTCATAGAGCCCATCTGCGGGCGTTGAAGGTGTATAGCTAAAGGCCCCTGACGCGATCGCCGAGCTCAACCCGGAGTCGATGAATTGCCCCCCATTGACACGTACCCACAGGGCGACGCTCTTGATACCGGAAGCTGTATCGCTTGCCGAGTATGAGACGTAAACGGGGAATGAAATACTGTAATCGTCATCCACTTGCGCAGAAGATACGGGAGCGTCCAGGTCGAAGATCACGGTAGCATCAGCTTTCGAAGGTGTCTCCTCGACGTTGCCCGCGTTGTCCGTCACGATGGAATAGAAGGAGTAAATACCGTCTGCTACGACATCGGGCATGTATTCAAAGCTGCCCTCGTTGTCGGTTTCTCGAAGGCCGGTGTCAGCAAACGTTGAACCGTTGATCGATGCGAAGAGTGAGACTTCTTGCACTCCCGACAGGGCGTCATTCGCCTTGAATGGAAGCTCGAATGGGAATTCGGAGGCGTATGTGTTCCCATAGGTCACAGATGAATACGGCTCAGTCTGGTCGAAGACAAGTGCCCCGCCGTCTGGTTGTCCTGAGAGTGATTCACGGTTGCCGGCATTATCAGTTGCCAGAGCATCGAAATGGTATGTCCCATCACCGTGTGGCGGCACGAATTGAAAACTCCCCTGCCCCATAAATGAGATGCTGGAGGCAGTGATCAAGAGCCCAGAGTCTTCCCAGTCGCTACCGTCATGGCTAAACCAGAGCTCGACTTCGTCAACGCCACTCAGAGCGTCCGTGGCTGCATAGGGGACATCGATGGGGGTGTAATTGGCATATATCCCGTCCGGCGGCAGTTCTGCCGCTGAATCAGGGGCAGTAGCATCGTAGATAATGGTCGTTGGCACAATCTCCGGCAAATTCTCAACGTTGCCTGAGTTGTCGCGCCCAAGCGTGCACAGCCCAAATATCCCCTCTCCCCAAGCGAACAAGTTCACGTTGATCACGCCGCCGTCTCCGGGCCCGGTGAGGCCAGTGTCCTGCCAGGCACCGGAGCCCACCTTCACCCAAGCTGACACCGAATTCATCCCCGACAGTCCATCACTCGCCGTGTATGTAAGCTCAACGGTAGCATCGCTCGAGTATTCTGGAGATGTGCAGGTTGTCTCGGGTGCCGTCCAGTCAATGACAATCTGGGCATCGGGCGTTCCTGGCGCGGCTTCAGTGTGCCCCGCCTCGTCAGTCGCGATTGTATAGAAGTAGTAGGTCCCCTCCAGGACCGTCTCCGGAGTATAGTAAAATGTCCCTGAATCGCCCGAACTAGAAAGGTCAGTATCTTCCCAATTGCCTGACTCATATCTTGCCCAGAGCTCAACGGTCTCGACCTCGGTCATTGTATCGTCAGCCACGAAAGCCACGGAGACCGGGAAGCCTTTGCCGTAACCGTCGCAGCTCGCAGATGAAGTCGGTGCTGCCAGGTCAACGGTGAGAATGAAGTCAGGCTCGGAGGGGAATTCCTCACGATTGCCGAACTCGTCTATTGCGACGGACCACATGCCATAAGCGCCCTCTTGGACGGGACTGAATTCGATGGAGCCAGTGGCGACGGTGGCGGATGACAATGGTATGCAGTCATAGGGTACGGTGCTCTCATCCATTGAATACCACAGCTCCAGGCTTGCGAGGCGGGAGCAGTATGTCCCTTCTTCAATCAGGTCGCTCGCATCGTATGAGATCGTGACCGGAATTGATCCGGAGAGGCTCGGCCCGGAAAGCTCCGATGAAGGCGGAGAGCAATCGACCTTCGTCTCGCAATCGTTCGCTCTTGGGAATGGTTCTGCCAGCATATTCTGGTTCAGTGCTATCGTGCAGAAACGATATATTCCATCTCCCTCAGTCGGCTCGAAGTCGAAGGTGCCGCTCTCCGCATCCGAGGTGAGAGTGGTGTTCGTATATGTCTCCGGCCAATCTTCACCATCCGATGAGAACATATACCAAAGCTCAACGTGGTCGTATCCCTCATCGCCGATGTCAATCTCGAATTCGACATCAATGGTCGCCGCAGAAGTATCTGAAGGGGACCAGCAAGTTGAGAGGGCATATTCGGGATTGTATTCGGTTATGGTTTCAGCTGCGTCCTTCATTTCCTCGAAGTTGCCTGCTTTGTCTCTGGCGATCGTAAAGAGCTCATAGACACCCGGTCCGTATGGCGGCTCGTATTTTATGCTGCCCATCTCGCCTCTCTCATATAGCCCGGTGTACTCCCAGTCTGTCGCGAGAGGAGTGGGTGTAGGACGGCCTTTCCAGGCTGTCCCTTCGGCGTCCAACGCCGTCGTACCACTCGTGGAGAAATGCATATACAACTTGACGCCATATCCGCCTGACACGGCATCTGTTATCTGATACTCGACCTCAAAGCTCGCATCGTTCGTGAACTCGGGCGAGGTCAGTGTGGAGGTAGGCAATCCTGTGTCGCGATTGACGGTGGAGGCCTTTGAATCGGATATATCCTCGACATTGTCCGCATTGTCCGATGCCACTGTCACGAATCGGAATGTCCCATCGAGGCCAGCGAAATCGTAGTCGAAGTAGCCCGCAACCTGGTCGCTCTCATATCCCGAGTATTCCCATTCACTTGCATCCCTCGAGACAAATAGGCGAACCAGGGCAATACCCGCGAGACCATCTGACGCGCTGTAATCGACCCTCACCGTGGCCGCAGATGTGCAATCCAGATCAGTCTCACATGAAGAGACAGGAGCTGTCATGTCCAGAGTAATTGTGTCGTCCGGTGCTCCTGGTGGAGATTCTTTGTTGCCGACGTTATCGGTGGCAATCGTCATGAGCTCAATCTCGCCCTCACCCATGGACGGATCGAGATGGAATGTCCCCTCTTTGCCTGTCTCAATGCAATATGAGTCTCCCCAGTTGGTATCGCCGGCGTATCGGAAGTACAATCTGGTTGAGGCTACTCCTGATGCGCCGTCTGACGATTCGAACTGAACATCGAATGGCACCGATTTAGCGTAATCTTCCGCATAGCATTGCGACTGCGGCATTGTGAAATCAGCAAATATGGAATCATCCGCAGTGGACGGCGCACCTTCGACGTTGCCAGCCACATCCCGCGATAGGGTATAGAAGCGGTATTCGCCTTCACCGCTCGGGAAAGTGAATGAGAATGTGCCGGACGCAGAAGTCTTTGTCTTACCGCTAAAGGTCCAAGTGCCGTCGTTGAAACTGAACCACAGCGAGACTTCAGCAATCGCGTTGTCGTCCGAGGCGCTGTAATCGACGGAGATCGTGGTCTGATTGGTCATATCCTCGCAAGTGCAGCTCGATTGCGGCTTAGTTAGATCATAGACGACTGTGCAATCTGCGCTTGCCGGTGGGCTTTCAACATTGTCGTTGTTGTCGGTAGAAATCGTATAAAGGGCGTAGCTTCCTTCACCACTAGACGGATTGAAGCTGAAGGTGCCGGTCTCTCCGCCGCTCATGAGGCCGCTATCAGTCCACGCCGCGCCCTCGAAGCTGAACCACAGCGCCGTCGTCTTGACACCGCTCAGGGCGTCGCTGGCTGTGAAATCGACGCAGAACGGTGTCGAGTTGGAATATTGCTCCGCGCTCGCGCTCGATATCGGGGGCGTGTCATCGAATAGAGTCGTTGCATCAGGTGTTCCCGGCGCCTCCTCCTCATTGCCAACATTGTCGGTCGCTATCGTGTAGAAGTCGTAAGTCCCGTTGCCAGAATTCAGAGACACATTGAAAGCGCCTTCTGCGCTATCTGACGAGTCGATCTCATTGTAGCCACCGCCATTAAACTGCATCCAGAGGGCAACCTCCGCAACACCTGAATCAGTATCCGATGACGTGTAGTCAACAGAGATGCTGCCCGACTGTGTCCGTTCGGGTGCGGTGCAGCTCGACGCAGGCGGATCATAGTCATTGGTAATTTCTGGACCATCGAGTTCTCCCGAATCAGGCATTCGGTCTTCCCCATCATGCCCGTCATCACACTCGAAGTGATATTGCGCGGTCCCCTCTTCGGGGATGGTCCCTGTCCAGGAGTAGGTCCCATCGTCTGCATCCCCCGAATCAAGCGTCATGTCGTGAGCTGTTCCGTTTATCGTCACCTCGATAGTGTCTGGTGCAAAGCCATCCTCACTGTAGTAATCGACGGTGAATGTGAAGTCCGTATCAGTGCGGCCGTAATTGGGAGAATACGATTGGTTGGACAGCTGCGGCCCCGAGAACTCACGCTCATAATGGTAGCCCATATCCACGATGCCGCTGTCTGGCACCTGGTCCGTGCGCGTTGTATAGGTATCGAGTCCATATTCGGAGGCGTCATCGTCGCCGGCGTCAACGCAAGGGCTTTGCTCATTCTGTCCCGCGGCGGTCTGGCTTAGATAATATCCATCGACGAACAGCGGGTCCTCGTCGATGTTGCCCTCGCCTTCCCAGCCGCCTTCGATGTCGGAATAAGTGATTGTGATCGAACTGCTGTATCCCACATATACCTCTTCCGGGGAATCCTTCCAGAGAACTGAATTCAGGATAGTCGGGGAACACCTATTGTAACAATAAACTCCCCCTCCGACGGATCCAGCTAGGTTGCCACTGACCGTGTTATCCATGATCATTGGCGAGCTGTCGTCATTGCAATGTATCCCCCCACCCGAAGCGCCGGCTGTGTTATTGACTATCTCATTGTTCGAAATAGTCGGTGAACTGAACTGAAAACAGAATATCCCGCCGCCGTTGTCTTCCGCTACATTTCCAGCAATCGTGTTGTTTTTTACAACCGGGTTGGAGTCGATCCCCAGCGTAAAGCATATGCCGCCACCGGATCGGGCTGAGTTTTCCACTATGGTGTTAGCATGTATTGTCGGTGAGCAGTATCGATCCCAACAGTCAATCCCTCCACCACTAGATGATGCTGTGTTGCCGCTGATCGTATTGTGCACAAGCGTTGGTGAGCTGTCGAAGTAGCAGGCTACACCACCACCCGGTCCGAGAATCACAGAGTTGTTCGAGATCGCGTTATTTTCAACAATTGGGGAGCTCTTGACGCAATACAATCCCCCCCCCCAACCGACTGCCACGCTGTTAGCGGTGATAGCGTTGTCATTAATCGCAGGACAACTATCTTCCCCACAGTATATTCCCCCGCCATGCGAGTTTGTGCCCGTTACTTCATTGCCCGTAATGCTGTTATTCTGGATGATCGGAGAACAGCTGTCGCAAAATATGCCGCCGCCACCATCTGACCATGAAGCTCCTTCTACTGAGTTGTTGCTGATCGTATTATCAGTGATCGTCGGGGAGCTTTCATTGCAGTATATCCCGCCGCCTTTTTCTGCTGCAGTATTCCCATTAATGACATTGCTTTCGATCGCAGGTGAACTCACCAGGCAGGCTATCCCCCCGCCATTGTCATCTGCTGAGTTATAAGAGATCGTGTTGTTTGAGATTGCGGATGAGCTCTCGTAGCAATATATCGCGCCTCCGGTTCCGTCCTCACCGGTTGCTTGATTATCTGCTATCGTGTTGTTATGGATGGAGGGAGAAGCGCCGTTCTCGCAGGATATGCCCCCGCCAAAAGGCGCGGAGTTGGTTTCGATCGTGTTATCTTCAATCAGCGGCGAGCTGCTCTTCCAGCACCGCACCCCACCTCCACAAGTGCCCGCCTCATTACCCACAATGAGATTCTGCAGAATCGCCGGCGAGCTGTCGTTGCAGTAAATCCCCCCGCCATAGTTGCCGCTATTGTCAGTGATAGTGTTGCTCTGGATCGTTGGTGAACTGTAATCGAGGCAGCCTATCCCGCCGCCACTGACGCGTGCCTCATTGCAGGTGATGTTGTTATGCTGGATCGTGGGCGAGCTGTTTTCACAGGCAACGCCGCCACCATGGAAATGCGGGTATACCCCCCCTTCAGCGTTGCCGCCGGTTATGGTTAATCCCTCGATTTTCAGATGGTTCACCCCACCGCAATAGATAACGTGATAGGCGTCATCCTCTGCATCCAGAATCGAGGATTGAGCGTCCTCCCCTGTGAGGGACACCCAGCTCTCCATATTCAGTGGGAATGTCTCGCCATTAGTGCTCGCGGCAAAAGTGCCCGCCAGGGCGTGGACGGTCACTGGGTTGGCCTCGCTGCCCTCCACTGTCTCAAGGGCGTGTGTGATCGTCAGCCATGGGTGGTCTTCGGTCCCGTCGTTGTCGTCATCACCATTCACGGGATCGACATAATAATCGGACTCATTCCCGGTGACCGTGGGGCCTTCATAGGTGCCTGAACTTGGATCACGGTCGCTGCCTCCATTGCCGTCCTCGAAATAGAAATAGAACTCGTGGTCACCGGCGGATAGCTTCGTTGAATAGGTGTAGGTGCCGTCAGCTCCACTCCCGTCCATCTCATGGGCCTCGTCATCGATATAGACATCCTTGACCGTCGGCTCGTCCCCATCCTGGTCGTAGTAATGTACGCTATAGACAAACGTTGTTTCCGTCGTCCCAGAATCGGGATCGACATCGCCGTCGGATAGCTGAGGCGAGTAGTTGCCGCCCTCGGTCGGATAGTGATAACCCATGTCAACCGTGCCGCTGTCGTATGTGCCGTTGACCTGGGTCGTCCTATCGTCAAGCCCAGCGTCCGCTGCCGACTGGCTTCCAGCATCAATACAGGGGCTATTCGTGTCGAGGTAGTAATCACCGTGTGGTCCAGTGACGAAGTCAGGATCATCATGTATGTTGCCCTCCCCCTCGTCCTCGTCCTGAATACAGCAATAGGTCGCAGAGCAGCCGTATAGGTCATCGCCGTTCTCCCAGATGATACAGTCTATAACTTTCGGGGCGTCCCCAGCGTAGTTGTATACCCCTGCAGCGTTGTTGCTGATTGTGTTGTTCGCGATTGATGCCGAGCCACCAATACAGTAAATTCCTCCGCTCGGCGCGTTGCCTGTAATGACATTATCTGCGATTGTGCTGGAGCCACGCGTGTAATACACACCGGCACCTCCAGTATTAGCGCTTATTATGTTGTGCGAAACTAGAGAGGAACACTCATGAAGCCATAGCCCTGATCCGCCAGAGTTCTCGGCTACGCTATTATCATAAATGGTGGGCGAGCTGTTTTTGCTGCAAGAAATCCCGGCACCCCACCGGCCTGCATTCTCGCTTATGTCGTTCCTTTGGATTGTGGGGGATCCACCCACGCAGCTTATTCCCCCGGCCATGTATGCGGAATTACCAGTGATGGAATTGCTTTCGATCGTCGGCGAGCTATCACTATCGCACCTGATCCCACCCCCAGAACTGCGTGCAGCGTTACCCGTGATCGTGTTATTGATGATGGTTGGAGAACTATTCTCTGTGCAGTATATCCCTCCTCCGTCATTGTCCTCAGGTCCGTTATCCGTTGATTTGTTGTCCCTTATATCATTATCGCCGATGATCGGAGAGCTGTATATACAGCATATCCCGCCACCGGACCCTGCAGAGTTATCGCTTATTGTGTTGCTCTCCATTATACAAGAAGCCGTTCCTCCGTAGGAGTATATGCCTCCTCCCCAGTAGTAGGCCTCCGGTGTAGAGTTGCGTCTGATTGTGTTGCTCCTAATAATGGCCGAGGCATGAAAAACGTACAACCCCCCCCCGCAGTATTCTGTCGAATTGTCGCTTATGTCATTCCCCTCGAGCATCGGGGAACCGTAGTAGAACGACACCCCACCGCCGTAGTTGCCTACGGAATTCTCGCTAATGCTGTTATCGGTGATATTAGGAGAGCTGTATCGGCATGATATGCCACCACCCTCGCCATCCGCTGCATTACCTGAGATGTCGTTGTCTTCGACGACGGGCGAGCCGTAGTAGCAATATATCCCGCCGCCCTCCGAATCATCGCCGTCCGTCACGTTACCCGTGACCCTGTCTCCCATGATTATCGGAGAGCTGTGCCAGCAGTGTATTCCGGCGCCCTTTCTGTCATTTTCATCAGGGCCGTCGGCATATCCACCCGTTATCGATAGTTTCGCGATCGTCAGGTTATCCGCCTCATAGCAATAGATAACGTGATACGCTCCTTCCTCGGCATCGAGAATGGTGGCCTCAGCGCTATCTCCCTCCAATGACACCCAGCTTTGCATGTTGAGCGGATATGTCTCGCCATTGGTCGAAGCGGCGTAGGTGCCGGCGGCCACATGGATAGTGTGGGCGTTTCCTTCACTGCCTGGGTCATTCGAGGCTATCCAATCGAGAGCATAGGTGATGGTTAGCCAGGGACTGCCCTCACTCCCGTCATTGCCATCATCACCTGCATCCGCATCGACATAGTAATCTGCTCCGAGCGCTAAGCCCGACGCCCCGATGGTAAGAAGCAAAGAGAAAATAATCGCGAATTGTGACCTATACCTCATAGGAATCGCCCTCCGAAATGGACTGAAGATAATCGTCTGAGCTCAGAAACATCCGGCGCCTGAAGTCGCATCCTCTCGTCAGGGATGCGCACGATTCAGCGTGATAATG
>JAFGIT010000169.1 GCA_016929465.1 Candidatus Coatesiibacteriota bacterium
ATGCGGATGTATTGGGGCAAGAAGATAATCGAGTGGTCCGAGACGCCAGAGCGGGCCTTCGAGACGACGCTCCACCTCAACAGCAAATACTTCCTCGACGGCCGCGACCCCAACTCTTATGCGGGAGTAGCCTGGCTTTTCGGCAAGCACGACCGCCCCTGGAAAGAGCGCCCCATCTTCGGCACCGTCCGCTATATGTCCGCCTCCGGCCTGGAGCGTAAGTGCGATATCAAGGCGTATGTAGAGAAGGTGAGGGCATTGGTGGAGGAGGTGGGAGGCTGATTCGCTTGGATTAGTCCGATGCGGGCTATTGGCGCTTATGCGGCCATCATATATATTGTCGAGTCATAATTCGGCTTCAGAGACTCTGCCTATCATCGGAGGCGCAATGACGCGAGATATTTTCGATAAGGAGCGGCTCTCTCCCGCCCTCGACAGTTTTTTGCGGGAGACCAATCCCTGGTGGGAGGGGAAGCCGGCGAAGCGAGCGCCAGTCTATAGACGCGCCGTTTTGGATCGAGTGAGGCGCCGCCTCGAAAATGGGATCGCTCCGGTAACGGTTCTTCGTGGGCCAAGGCGAGTCGGAAAGACCACAATTCAGGAGCAACTGATCGAGTATCTGCTGCAAGAGAAGGGCGTGAATCCAGCTCGGATATTCAGAATCCAATTCGACGATATTCCCAGTCTGAAGCATGTCGAGGACCCAATCCTTGCGCTTTGCAGATGGTATCAGAACCGGATTCTTGGCAGGACTTTCAATGAAGCGGCCCAATCTGACGGCGTCTCATTTCTATTCTTTGATGAGGCTCAGAACCTCGACAGTTGGGCTGAACAGGTCAAGGCGCTTGTGGACCTTCATGAGGCCCGTGTTCTCGTTACGGGCAGCTCCGCTCTTCGGATTGGCCTGGGCCGCGATAGTCTCGCTGGGCGGATTTCCACGCTGGATTTGGGGCCGCTTTATCTCCGTGAAATCGCGGGCCTAAAAGGTTATGGCGATATCCCGTCATTACTCCCCGATAATGGCCTTGCGCTCCTTTTGGACATTGAATTCTGGCGTGGCGCAATGACACTTGGGCTCGAGAACAAAGAGCTGCGCGATTTGGCGTTCGCCGATTTCTCGGAGCGAGGCGGCTATCCGGAATCGCAAATAGACCTCCATTCCGATTGGGCGACGATTGCGGCACACTTGAATGAAACAGTCATAAAGAGGGCCATTCAGCATGATCTCAGGCTAGGCGATCGGGGCCGCAAGCGAGACGCACATCTATTGGAGGAAGTATTCCGATCCGCATGCCGAAGAGCGGGACAATCGCCGGGGCCTGAGTACTTCGAGCATGAGATCAGAATAGCTCTTCGGTCCGACTATACATGGCAGAAGATACGCAACTACTTGGAGTTCTTGGATAGCGCGATGCTCTTGCGTCTTGTCGCGCCGATGGAGATACGTTGCAGGAAAAAGAGGGGCAATTACAAAATATGTCTCTGTGATCATGCGCTAAGGGCGAGCTGGCTTCAGGAGGTTATTCCCCTCTATCCTAAAAAACTCATGCAACATCCCCATTTATCCGACCTTGCCGGTTTCATCGCCGAGAGCGTGGCCGGATTCTGCTTGGGGACAATACATGGCCTCGACCTCTCCTATTTCCCGACGCGCGGCGTCAAGGCGCCTGAGGTTGATTTCGTTTTGACCATAGGAGAAAAGCGGATTCCCATCGAGATCAAATATCAGAGGACAATTGACCCGCAGAGAGATACTCAAGCGTTGAGAAGT
Source organism: Candidatus Coatesiibacteriota bacterium (assembly GCA_016929465.1). Classification (GTDB taxonomy): domain Bacteria; phylum B130-G9; class B130-G9; order B130-G9; family B130-G9; genus JAFGIT01. Next base: position 1,772 of record JAFGIT010000169.1, read on the forward strand.
TTCCTTGATAGCCCTCTATACAACGCCCCCTTCGGCGTCCTCGTAACCATGCTCGATGACGTCGAAATCCCCGACCCTCGCATCGTCGCCCTGCCGCTGAGTAGTCTGTTGTTGATTGTCTAATGGACTTGAATATGATCCCCATTCGTCTTTGTTAAGGAATATTTCGAACCTTCTCTGAGGAGAGCAGGATTGAAGATAAAGGTGATAGTGCATGAGGTGGAGGAGGGCGGCTTCTGGGCGAGATCCCTACCATTCCGGGCCATGCCAAGTAGGGCGAGACAATGGAGGAATTGATTGATAACCTCCGCGAGGCGATTGAGGGGTGCTTGTCGGGCCATAATGATACATTTGCCGTCGTACTAGAGGACAATAGGGTATGATTGTACTGACGCCGACCAACGAGACAATCGTCTACCTCATACACATGGTTGTCATTCCGGAAATAGTTCGCCGGCATAGAGAGAAGGGCTTGGCTTTTCCGCTTGTTCTGGAGAGATTCCAGATTCTCTTCCGACCTGACTCCCCTCTGGAGCCAACAGTCAGGATCAACAAGGAAGTCAAAGGGATATTCCAGGCGGAGCTTAAAGAGGGATGTGCTCCGAAGTCGGATGGGGACCCTCTTGCGTATCAGGAGGTTTCCCGGTTCACGGAGTATATGGAACCTGACGATAAAGACATCGACTGCGCTCATATTTCGGTGATATTAGACCCGACAAGACCACCGACGAGAAGCATCAGACTTGAAGATCCGGATAAACCGAAACCGGACATTTCCTTTGGGCTGACGATCACCTGGTACTTTGACTATAGATGGCGAAGGGGTGAGGCTAAAGCGTATTTGAAAAAGGGCATGGAGTTTCGCGAGGCTTCGAAATCTGAGTGGGATCAAGGCAGAAAAAGCGCTGCTCTTGACAACTTCTTCTCGGCAGCTGAGCTCATTGCACTGTCTCGCCTACTTATCTTCGCGCCAGACGAGAGACTCGTAGGCCCAAACGGACACGGGCTAATACGCAATGCGACAAGCGCACGAATCAATGCCGGTCATCTGGATGACTCATATCTGAAATTGGGTGAAGATGCCTATAGGTTACGAGATAGTGCCAGATAAGGCCTCGATGAAACAGACTGTGACGACATGCGGTTCTCTGATCTCCTCTTGGAGCTCGACCGTCTCATTTCGCTGACTGAGAAGAAATTGAGTCACGATCTCGAACCAGTCCAGCCGCATCCTCCAATCGATGAGATTTAGACATGTCTAATCTATCGGTAAATCCGGGAACTCGGAGAATCGTTGTGGAGAAACACCCGGATGGTTACGCCGCATATCCTGTCGGCATCAAAGGCGTTGTCGTCGGTCAGGAGGATACACGCGAGGAAGCGTTGAAGGACGTGCGGTCTGCGATTGCCTTTCACATTGAGACATTTGGGGAGGATGTGATCCATCCACGAAATGAAGCCACCTGAGAGGGGATAACGCTGGCGGCGACATGTAAGGCAGGAAATCGATCGACCTCAGAACCGCCTCATCCCTGACGGGGCAGAGGCCAATCATTGCGCCTGCACGCCCATTGTGCCGCCCCTTCAGGGCGGCGTTTTCCGGGGCGCCATCTTCCGTGGGTTGACACCCACGGCTATTCGTATTCGCCCCTTTCAGGGACGGAGGTTGTGTTTAGGCGTTTGACTTTGCTGGCGTTCCCGAGGGTAGATTCTCCTCCGTTGCATTTCCGCGCCGACCGCGGCACGGTCCGGGTCTTCACACGGATTCTCAAATTCGTGGAACTCCTTCCCAAGAGATGCAGCACCGGCTATTTTTGTGCCGCCCCTCCAGGGCGGAGTTTTTGGGTTTGCTAGTCCCCGTGGGCTTCTGAGGCTGTCTAATAAATGGCTTGGCGAGGTTTTTGCTTCGTGTTCACACGATAATTTTATCAGAATCCGGACAGATTGTCTATTTCAGCCAGGCCAATATCATTCGAATCGGATTCGTTGAAATCCGCCTTGTAGGGGCGGTTCACGAACCGCCCTTAAGGACCTCAGCACCGCATTCAAGGCAATCTGGAAAGGGGATCAATAGAGACTGGGCGATTCGTGAATCGCCCCTACAACCACACGTTTCGACTTATTAGACAGCCTCTTCCACCCACGGCTACCTTTGGGTGCCCCTTTCAGGAACGTTGGCAATTCAGGTAAATGCCTTAGCATAGACATCCTCCATCACCACCTTCGTCTTCTCGTGGAATTCGGGGCTGATGGTCGTGTAGTCGATCCGGTCGTAGATCTGCCGGAATAGCTCCTTCACGGGCAGATCATCGGGAGCGTCTCGGAAGAGCCTGCGGTGGATCTGCCGGATGCAGAGGCGATCCAGGTCACCGCGGAGGTAGTGCTTTGCGCTCATCATGATCAGTTTGGCGAAGTGCTCATTCAGGTCCCAGTCGATCTCGAACGGTGAGAGGTCGTCGTATTCGGGCGAGGAGAGGCAGCCGATGTCTATCCACCAGAAGATGGGCACGCCGGGGAGGAATTGGTTAATCAGATATTTATCTGGGATGAGAGACCTCGCCCAGTCTCGGAGCAGCAGCCCCAGCGATGCCTCGATGATTGTGGACGCGAGCTCGACGTTTTCATACGGGGGCCGGCTGTCGTCCTGGATGAGGAGGTCGATGTCGGAGTATTCATCTTGAGTGCCATCTGCGACGGAGCCGATCAATTCGACCGACCGGAATTTGCCCGACGATTCGAGCGTCTCGATGATGGTCTTTGCTAGCGGTGCCTGGTCCATGGTCAATGTGGCTTCCAAGTCTCATGGTGACGGTTCTGCCAAGGTTGTCGGGGAGATTGCACATGGATGGAAAAGGTGTCAATTGCAGGATGGGCTTTTGGAGTGCGGAGGTCTTGACGCCGCTTTCATTCGCGGTGGCTTGACACCGCAGTCCTATAGGTCGGTGTTTGTCCTCTGTCGCGCCGGGCTGCGACAAACGAAAGCGGTGCCGGGTCACCGCGCTCGGGAAATCCATCATTTCGGCAAATGCCCCTCACCTCCTCATCTTCACGAAGCTCTGATACCGACGCTCAGAGATATTGCCGGCCTCGACGGCCTCCTTAACCGCGCAATCGGGCTCGTGCGTGTGGGTGCAGCTCGCCCCAAAGCGACACAAGCCTAGATACGGACGCATCTCTCTGAATAGATAGTCCATGTTCGACTCCACGTCCCCGTAGAGGCCGAATTCGCGCATGCCGGGAGTGTCGATTACGCTGCCGCCGATGTTGAGCGCGAACATCTCCGGGTGCGTGGTCGTGTGCTTGCCCTTATTTGTGCTGTCGCTCACTTCCTTCACCTTGAGGCCGAGCTCCGGTTGGATAGCATTCAGGAGCGTGGTCTTGCCCACGCCAGACTTCCCGACCAGGACCGACAGCCTGCCCCTGATGCACTCCTTGAAGAGGTCCATGCCATCACCCGTCACGGCCGACGTTCGAACCACCTTGTAACCAATCCGCTC